>JAYSRP010000117.1:0-6383 GCA_043721015.1 Synechococcales cyanobacterium
TCGGCACCGACACCCCAAGATTCTTCGCCACATCCTTAACCGGAACCCCACCAGCCAAAAGCCTCCTAGCCGACTCCAACTTACTATCAGTCATCTTCCGCTTCCGACCCCCAACCCGCCCCAACGTTAGCGTAGCCTCTCCTTCGGAGAATCGCGCCACCTCCAAACCAGCCCGCGTTCTCTCCACCGTCAACTCCCGCTCCATCTCCGCCAAACTAGCCATCACATGAAAAAAGAACCGCCCAGAAGCCGTACTGGTATCGATCGCAAAGCATCCCCGAGTAGGAAACGCGGATTACCCTCATCAGAAGCCAAGCTATCGGCTTCAACATCTCCATAATTCCCCTGCTGAACACAATATGGTTGTAGGATGACTGACCGACTTGAAACCTGGAAAGCCAAGTGGTTAATAACTCATACTTGACACACCCGAAAACCATGAACTATTATATAAGTGGATGCAGCAGACATGCCTCAAGCATGACATCCCGTTACCAACAGTGGTCGAGGAAATCCGGTAAAGACGTTCTGAATACCAAAAAGAATTTTTTGGCGAAGGCTCCTGAAGGAGCCTTTGTTATGTCAAGGCTTCGGCAACTTCTTACCAAGCAACAAATTTTTGGCGATCGCCAAAAAACCAACTTTCTTTACACTCCCCAGCTTTCGATCTAAAGGATAAGCGCTCTGCACATGCAATCTAAGCTTCTTCTTCTCCTTAAATACTACAAAAGATACAAAGTAATCAATTTCATTGCCACTTCTATCCAAAACCTTAACAGCCGCAAAACTTCCATATCCAGCATGGCAAACCAAAGTTTCCTTTTTACCTAACGCATCAATGATCATTGGCAAATGCTTTGATAACTCATAGCGCTCAAAATTAAATGACCTAGAATCTTTTGGTGCTTGGTACATCAATAACTGTAATTCCTCCTCAGACAAGCCATCAGAATCTTTTGCAAAGCAGTGAAAGCTATAAGTCACAATGAATTTGTATGTAATTTGCTTCTCAGAATCTCGATCATCTAGATATTCAACCCATCGTGCATCCAGATGCGACAAATCATAAGTTACGCCCTCAAATATAAAACTTCTCCAGCTTGTTACCTCATCTACAGTGTTGAAATTCATAATTTTCAAAAGAAAGCGCGATCATCTGAGAGATATACAATCATCATTGTCCGTAAAATCCCTTTCCATACCCCACTTTATCTCCAATCCCAACCCTCGCACTCCAAATACCCTCATCACGCGCCAGAGCAAACAGTGACTCCGGTATCGGCTCCATCACTTGACAACTTGATGGAACACAGAGCAAGGACAAGCAAGAAGACCAGTAACGCCCCAGTATCATTATCCTCTGCAAATTCTTGAAAGATTTCCGTCAAATAATCATCGATCTCTTCAGGCCGATCACCGAAATAATGTTCCGCGAACTCATCCAGAGTTCTAAGAATAAGAACTGGCCTATACTTCTCCTCTTCAGAATCATCTTGAGGGATCTGATAAGGAAATGGAGCATCAACAATGTCACCCTTTTTGTAAAAATCATCCGATTTTGTCGGCATTATAATTCCTGCTCAACAAAATCAAACTTCAAAAAAAGCAGGATGGTTAGCATTGCTAATTACTGCTAATACTTCGCGCTCTTCCTCCTCTGATTCTTCTATAACGGAGTCTATCAGTTGGAAGATAAACCCAGCCGTATTACGAATCCTGATTTGATAAGAATCTTTTACGTTTGTACGTGTTTGAAAATTAGATTGCTTCTTTCGAGATAATTGAACCAAATCAGAAATTAATATTTGAATCTCTTCTAAATTCTCGATATTGAAAAATTCGATATTATCTTCAAGTGAATCTCCTAATGTTTCGAGAGCTTCAGCCCACCTTATCAAGTCTTTTTTACTGCTGTTATCTCCATACCTCTTGATATCTATGATATTCTGGCAACTCACAAAAAGAGTTCTTCTGCTTTCCATATGAACTGTAATAGAGCTTATTAGAGAAATATTAATACTTTTTGGCAAATTAAAATTATTGTCTTTTTGAGAATTTTTTAAAGTCTCTATCTTTTCAAAAGCATGACCAACGGCATTATATAGCCTGAAAAATTGATGCTTTTCAGTGAATTCTTGCACTCTATCTGCAATGATTTTAATTTCTGATGTTTTCTCAGCTAAACTAGCTTCTCCACAATTAGTGGAATATGCTTTTTCCAACACCTCAATAATACTAGCGTATTCTTTTTGCAGTAAATTTGAAACGCTATTAAAAGAGTTTTCGGTTGATTTACTTATATCTAGAACTGCCATAGGAAAATCCCACTATCAGAAAAACTTTTTATCAAGAAGTAGAGCGGCTCTAAGCCAAGCATAACACCATTATGCCCAGTTGACAGGAGGCTAACACCATCATGAGCTATGCAATCACCTCACGTCAAGAGGAAGCCAGAAGCCACCGATACAGCATCGGCACCCCAAGATTCTTCGCCACCCCACCAGCCAAAGCATCAACCTCAGCCTGAATCTCCGGCGATTAGAACGTCTCTTCTTCATAAGCCCTCCTTTCATCAAATCTACAACTCTTCAGATGGCTTCGCATCTCTGGTAATTCTCAGCAATTGACCGTGTAAGGATTCGATCGAAGAAACGGCTTCATCAATCTTGGCTGCTAGTCTTTGATAATCCCTATTTTCAGTGCAGGCAATAATACCACTGTGATTTATTTGCTCCTTATGTAAGCGAATAAAATCTTGGCGATTAATGGTCAAAACAGCTCGGTTGTTAGTAGTCGCATAGGCCAGCACCTGATCATCAGGAATTTTTTGGTTAGCATTGCCTGCTTCTTGCACCGTCAAAACATCGTGACCAAGCAGCCGTAAATAATTTGTTGCAGCTCGGGGAAACTGTTCATCCGCATAAAATCTGGCCATCTGCTATTCTTCTTCCTGTCTAGCGATCGCCCCGTCAATTTCCGCCACATGTTGTTCAGCATAATGCCAAGCATTGACCAAATCTTGAGCCGAGAGCATCGGATAGTTTTCCAAAAGCTCCGCTTCACTACTTCCCATTTGTCGATAGCTGACCATTAGCCACACTGGAATCCGGCTTTTACGGATACAGGCTTCGCCACCCATCACGCCAGGCGTTTTACTGATTCCCAGTTCTTCGTCAATACTGTGAACCAACATTTGAACGATTTCGTTTTTTTGATTGTTAGGCAAAGAAAGAAGCTGCTCTTGTAATTCAGGACTGATCATAGTCTTCAGCAATGTTTAATCTAATTTTAGTTGGATTGGCAGAAATTGTTCAAAATCAACAATCAAACCGACCGGGCTTACGGATCGCCCTCAGCCCATCTTTAGTTAATTCCAGGCGCAGATCGGGGTTATCGATACAAAGCTGATCAAAATGCTCCGGCGTTACTTTCAGCTTGGCATTAGTAACATCCAGTAGCAGAGTATCGATCGACGGCTTAGGATCTGTGGCAGTTGCCATAAAAACCTTCAAACGCTTGTGCCATTTCTATTGTATCAGTAGCTTCAGGTGATCAATATGCCCCCTCACAACTGATAATAATAGTCCCCTCATCAGTATCCAACCATGGAAGAGTTTCGTGAACTAGTTAAAAAAATTGGCAGTGGTTCCCATACCAGCAAAAGCCTCAGTCGATCGGAAGCTGCCTTGGCCATGAAAAAAATGCTACTAGCCGAGGCTACCCCGGCCCAAATCGGGGCTTTTTTGATTGCTCACCGCATCCGTCGTCCTACGGGTGTCGAAATGGCTGGGATGTTGGATAGCTGGGCAGAATTTGGCCCCAGCCTACAGCCGATCTCAGATTTGGCTCCTCGGGTGTTTGGTATTCCTTATGATGGTCGATCGCGCACTGCGCCGTTGGGGTTAGTGACCGGATTAATGCTGGCGGCTATGCAAATACCGGTGATTTTCCATGGAGGCGATCGAATGCCTACTAAATATGGTCTGCCTTTGGTTGATTTTTGGCAGCATTGGGGCGTAAATTGGGGCGGTTTGGATCTGGCTAGGGTGCAAGAAGTCTTTGCTGCTACCAATTTGGCTTTTATTTATACGCCGCGACATTTTCCGTTAGCTCAGAGTTTAGTCCAGTACCGCGAAGAAATTGGCAAACGCCCCCCGATCGCCACCTTAGAGCTACTTTGGACTCCCTACGCGGCAGCCAGCCATTTAATTTTTGGCTATGTGCATCCTCCAACTGAAAAGACTGCTTTAGCCGCCTTAGAAATGCGCGGCACCCCATTGGCGACTACTACTGTCAAAGGCTTAGAAGGAAGCTGCGATTTACCCCACGATCGCACGGTAATTGTGGGTATTGGCAGTGAGAGTCATTTAGAGCGAATTTTGCTGCATCATCAAGACTATGAGGTGAGCAATATTAATCCGCCCTTAAACGATAATATTTTTGCCTCTGTAGATAACTTATTGCAGGGAAAAACCAGCGAGCTGCTAGAGTCGGCGGTTTGGAATGGCGGGTTTTATCTCTGGCATTGTGGAGTGGCTAATGATCTAAAAGCAGGCATGGCTCAAGCTCAGGATCTATTGGCGAGTGGGCGAGTGCTGCAACAATTACAATCAATTATTGCCAAAGTATCAGACTGAAGATTGCCCTGCGCCAAATATCGTATTTTTAAGCCCAATCAAATACCTAGAAACAGCGAATAATCAAAAACTAATATCCGGATGGGCATAATAGTTGAGTGAAGTCTATAGATGAGGTGTCAAACGTTACCTATTAGTATAACAACTAGGCAAACGGAAAACTTGACCAATAGAGCAGAGCTATTTGGGGTACAACTATGTCAGAGATTGTCGAAATTGGAGCCTTTCGGGTGCCAGCCGCCGAACTGGGCGACATGCTGATTACCTATCAGATGCTACCTAATTTTGTGCGCGAAATTGCCATCGATCGAGGCATAGCCGAAATTAAATGTGATGATGCTGAAACCACCGAGGCGATCAAAACTTTCTATGGTCGTTTACAGATCAAGACTAACGAGCAGCTTCAGGAATGGCTGGCTGCTCAAGGTTTGACCCGAGTACAGCTTGACACCATCGCGGTGCGCCAACACAAAATTGAAAAATTCAAGCAAGAAACCTGGGGACCTAAAGTAGAGTCCTATTTTCTGAATCGCAAAGGCCAATTAGATAAGGTGATTTATTCTTTGATTCGCACCAAAGATATTGGCATGGCGCAGGAATTATATTTCCGGTTGCTGGAGGGTGAACAGAGTTTTGAAGATTTAGCGCGACGTTACTCCGAAGGAGCCGAAGCCCAAACCGGCGGACTGATTGGCCCAGTAGAAATTAGCACCCCTCACCCGGTCATCGGCAAATTGTTATCGAGCCACCCCACTGGCCAAATCTGTCCGCCCATCAAGCTCGATCAGTGGTTTGTGATTGTGCGGCCAGATAAATACATCCCCTGCCAGCTCGACGACCAAATGCGCCAAAAACTGGTAGCCGAAATGTTCCAGACCTGGCTGCAGGGAGAAATTGCCAAGGGGCTAGCGACCAAAGCGGAACCATTGCCAGAAATTGCAGATGCCCCAGCCTCCAATCCAGCCTTAACGCCAATCGAAACCCCAGAATCAGATCCCACCATTTCTTAAAATAAGTTTTTACTATGACTTTTACCGCTAACGTCCAAACTAAAAAAATTCAAGATTTTTTTACTACCACCCCACCTTTTGCCCAGCTACCAGACCAGGCGATCGCCGACCTGACCGAGCAAGCGCAATTTGTCCGCTATCGCATGGGGCAAACAGTGCTGATGCGCGAGCAAATGCCCGCCCAGATCACCATCATTTACACTGGTCAAATTCGGCTGCTGGGCTACGACCCCCAGACCAAAATGCCAATTACTCTGCGTCTGATGGAGATTGGAGAACTGGTTGGCTGGGCAGGGGTCTTACGCGGTAAATCTTGCGAAACTGCGATCGCCTCGGTAGATACGGTGTGTTTGCAAATTCCGATCGCCTTTTTCCAAAAAATGGTGTCTCAGCACACCCAGTTAGAAGCAGCCTATGTTTATACCGCCCAGCTCATCGAAGTCTATGACTTGTTGGGTCAGGTGCTGGCCGAAAAAGCCAATAGCGATGCTTTAATGTCGGCCTGTGGCGCTAGCGATCTGAAAGAACTGGCCGTGATGCTCGCTCCGATCGCCATTGTGCGCAACTTGGCACCGGGCAAACTGCCCATGAAAGACCTCGATGCCAACCGCACTTGGTTAGTGAGCAGTGGGGTAGTAGCAGGCTACGAAATCGGCAAAAATATTAGCCCTCGCACCGAAGATTCTGGTCAGGATATTGTTGTATCCAAGCCTGACATCGCTCGATTAGTAGGAGT
>JAYSRP010000118.1:0-16389 GCA_043721015.1 Synechococcales cyanobacterium
GCCAGGAATACAAAAGCATGAGCTTTACAACAATCGTACCAACCTAAATGCTGATGAGCGACAATTTCGTGCTCTTGGCTACTCTGCAATGCTGGCTGTAAAAGACAATAAGAGTTACTCTGATGGTCAGCCATTTGTGTTTCAGCATAAAGGTTCTGAAGTAGGAATTTATCGCCGAGGTGACTATACACAAGTTGCGACAATTGATCTTCAGCAAGGAGTGATATCTGTTGATAAGCCGTTTAATTCTGTTGAAGATAGTTGGTTAGCAGAACAACAAAAAGTTGTGCTTGCTCAGGCACAAGAAACCCAAAAGACCACGACTCAAAAAAGTCGAGGATTTGAGATGGGTTAATAATATGTGCTACCAACACGGCTAATACAATAAGGAGTTTTTATAATGAATCAAAAAATTTATAAACTAGACCATAATCTTAATAGATTCGAGCGAGACAATCTATATGAATTTGGTGATGGCTATTTAGCAACTGAGTTCGAGAATTGGGAAGATATGGAACATGTCTTTTTTAGGGATATTCCAATTATTTTAGAAGGTGATCATGGCTTGATAAACCGCCAAAAAAACAAACATGGTAACTGGCATATTCCTGATGCTAAAATGCCGCTAGAAATTATCCTTGCATGGGGCGATAAAGACAACTTATCTGGACAGATTGACTATCCATATATTCCAAATGTAAGATTTTGGCCGATTATGTCGAGAAGAATGTTAGATGTATTATTGTCAATAAGGAGTTTTTCTCATCAAATTATTCCTGTTGTTTTTACTCATATCGATGCCTTTCTGCCAAATGATGGAGAAAGGCAAAAAGCCTCATTATTAATTCGCAATCATGATTTTGTAATTCTTCAGCTACTAGAGCATTTTGGCGGCCTTGATAGGGATAGAACAGAACATACAAGTACTTTTGATGAATCTGATCCAGAGTTTGAACGAGTTGATATTACTGGTGAAATGATTCTCAAAGAGCCGCCTAACGGCTTCCCGCCTATTTTTCGAGTCAAAGAGGACGGGGTTTTACTTTATGTATCAGCAGAAGCGAAAAAAGCATTGGAAAAAGCTGGCATTCAAGGGTTAAGTTTCTCATCTTGGAATATAGGATCTTCCTAAGTGATAAACAGGATTACTACAATGAGTCAAGAATTTTATGAATTAGAGCGCAACTTTGATAGATTCCAACCAGAGGGTGCTGGTGAGCTTGGTGATGGCTATTTAGAAACCAAGTTTAATAATTGGGAGGAAATGGATGCTGCTTTTTTTGCTGCAATTAGATTAGATTTATATGGTAATGAGGGAATAGTATATAGGGAGAAACAATCTGATAATCTACTACGAGTAACTAAAGCTCAAATGCCAGCAGAGCTGGAGTTTGTGGGTTTTGATGATTTGTTAACTTACACGGATTATCCATACCTACCAGGTATAGAGTCTTGGCCAATTATGTCAAAGCGAATGTTAAATATATTACTATCATTAAGTGATTTTTCTTGTCAGATAATTCCTGTTATTTTCAAGAATAAAAACAACCTGTTACCTACCAGTAAAGAAAGAGAAAATCCTCCAGTAGCTCACAATCATGATTTTGTAATAGTTCAACTACTAAATCATTCAAATTTGTTTGATAGAGATAATTCTAATTGCACGATTGAACATGATACAAATTTAATTGGCGAAACAGTTGAAATAGTAAATATCAATAAAGTGATTCTTAAAAAACCTGTAAGTGGATTCCCTTCTATTTTCCGAATCAGAGAAAAAAAAGTTCGATTGTATGTATCGGCTGAAGCAAAAGAATTTTTAGAAAGAGCTGGTATTCAAGGAGTAGACTTTTCATCTTGGAATATAGAATCTTCTTAAGTATTGCCTGGACATATTAAAACTTGTTTTCACACCAATTTATTTATGACTTATCATCCATACGATTCATCCGACTCAAACTACCCAACAGAAACCGATCGACCAATATCCCGAGAAGAATTCAACGATCTTACTGATATTTTAAAGCATCTTGCAAATGAGTCTCCACCTAATATTGATCTAGCACTTCAGCCAACCATCATAGCTCTGAATAAATTGTTGACTGCACAACAATCATTGCAAGAAGAAGTAGTTCAGCAGCGAGAAACTATCAAAAAACAAAACAATGAAATAGCACAACTGAAAAAGCAAAATAGTGATTCTCATAATTGGTTAACAACACACCTTAACCAGAAGACGATCGGCCTTTTCTCATTGGCTACTGCTGTGGTACTAGCCACACTCATAACCGGCTTCCAAAAACTACTACCCGTCAAAATCGATGATGAAGCCACTGAGAGAATAAACTTTCTGTACTTCCAAGAACTCAAAAGATACGACAAAGCCAAAACCGAAGCTAAGACCGATCGCAAAAAGTAGTATCAGAACTGTTCATGGGAGCAAATGAGTCTTAAAATTGTAGACAATGTAACAAAAGTTGTACTCTTCATGCCCGCGACTTCTCTATCTGCTTTCCAGAACAGCCATTATGTAATTGTGGCCATGCTATTGGCCTTTGCGATCGCCCACAGTGGTCTAGCTGCCCTGCGGCCTTGGGGCGAAACTAAAATCGGAGCCAGAGCCTACCGAGTGATTTTTGCTCTAGTCAGCGTCCCGGCAGCTACTGCTCTGATTATTTATTTTTTCAATCACCGCTACGATGGCCAAGAACTGTGGGATTTACGGCAGATAGCGGGCATCAAAGAACTGGTCTGGATTCTTTCGGCGATCTCTTTTTTGTTTCTATACCCCGCCACTTTCAACTTATTAGAAGTCGCCGCCATCCTGAAGCCCCAAGTGCGGCTCTACGAAACCGGCATTATTCGGATCACTCGCCATCCCCAAATGGTCGGTCAGTTAATTTGGTGTATGGCGCATAGCTTGTGGATTGGATCGAGTTTTATGATCGTGACTTCGATCGGACTCATGGCTCACCATCTATTTGCAGTTTGGCACGGCGACCAAAGGTTACTCAAACGCTACGGCGATGCTTTTGTGGCCGCTCAAGCCCGCACCTCCATTTGGCCATTTGTGGCCGTGATCCAAGGCAAGCAACAGCTTAACTGGCAGGAGTTTCTCCGCCCAGCCTATTTAGGCGTAGCGATTTTTGTAGGAGTTTTTGCTTGGGGGCATCCCTATTTAATTAGCTGGACATCGATGGTGCCTTGGTAATTATTGATTAACGCTGAAATCGCTCGTCCAATACTACTGCCTTCAGCTATTCACTAATCGCCGCAATTTTATAGTTTCCAGAGCCTTTTTTACCACTAGAATGAATAAATAGCGTATATCTACCAGTAGCTGGCAATCGGCTTTGAATAATAACTACATTCTGATTAATAGCTCCTTTTAAAACCAATTTATTCGGCGAAATTAGGGTGATTGCTGGTTTGGTTTCACTGCTCACCATTCTGATCTTAATTTGCTGACCAGCCACACCCTGAAAAATATAAACATTAAACGGCAGAGCAGGATTATCACTGCCCAATCGACCAGCAATCACACTGCCATCTAACGGCAACCGCCGAGCTTTGATTTCGACTGTGCGGGGTCGGGCTTTAGTGATTATGCCGACTTGACCTTGACGATAGGCCGTCAAAAAAGATTGAATTTGTTTAGTAGAAATCGCAAAGCCGATCCCAATATTACCGGCACTGCGGGTATAAATAGCGGTATTTACCCCGACCTGTTCGCCATCGCTATTCAACAATGGCCCGCCAGAATTACCCGGATTAATGGCGGCATCAGTTTGAATCAAACCCTGCTGTTCATCGACCCGGCTCACGATACCAGTAGTAAAAGTGCCTTGAAACTGCCCAAAAGGATTACCGATCGCAAAAGCTCTTTGCCCTACCTCTACGACGCTCTTTGCTAATTTTACCGTGGGTAATTTACTAACTCCTTGCAATTGCACCAAAGCTAAATCCACATTGTCATTGCCCACCCCGACAATTTTGCCAGTAAACTCCCGTCCATCGGCTAAAGTAACCTGCACTGGCCGACCTTGGGCTGAGGCAATCACGTGGGCATTGGTTAGGACTAAGCCATCACTGGTCAAAATGCTGCCACTACCCACTGCGTTACCAGCCCTAATCGAAACAACCCCTGGCCCAGATTGCTTATAGACGCGAATATTGGTTTTTTCATCATTGTCGGAGGCGATCGCCACCTGATGAAAAAGTAGCGGAGAAGACCAGGCAAATCCCAACATTAAGGGGAAAACAGCAAACCGACGGCAGGCAGTTGGTCTGAACATATCAAAGGCAAGAGAATGTATAAATTAGATTGTAATAATTTTTTGAGGTCTTCAAAGAAAAGCACCAAGAAAGTTAATCTTGGTGCAAATGAATTCTTGGACTAGTACTGGTCTGGAAACTCTACTGGTTGCCCATTTACAGCCGGATCCACCGGTTCGTATTCCACATAGGCCGAAGACTTAGCTGCCGGTTCATCGGCAGAATCTTCTAAGCTAGATCGCCGAGGCTTCTTGCGTGGTGAACTAGGCTGCTCTTCACGACGAGGGCGCGCTTCCCAATCACGATTTTCGGCTGGTGCAGACCAGTCATCTTGAGGCGGCGTTTCGGCACGGCGCGATCGATCATCACGGCTGCTATTTGCCCGCTCTTCGTAGCGATCGTAATTATTGCCGTATTCGGGGGCATAGTCGCGCTGGCGTTCTGGCATTGGTTCTTCTCGGGTGTAGCCGCTGGGTAACATGCGTTCTCCTCGCCGATCGGGTGCCTTGAAGCCATCCTCGTAGCCGCTGGGCTGAAACTGTCGATCCGATCGATCGGTGCCTCGCGGGCGACTGCGTTTCTGGGGAGCGTATTCCTGTTCATCATCGAGGCGAGCATTATAGCCACCCCGGCGACCAGCAGATCTTTCTTCTTTGCCGCTACTGCGACCGCCGCCTTTGAGGCGCTTGTTTTCGGCGCGGGTCTGCAAAAATTGCCATGTGATGGTAACTAATGTACCAATCATGAGCATCTGCTGAAATACCATTAGTGGATCGAGAGTAAAGCTGAGCGCCAAGATAATTCCACAGACAACGCCAATGCCTGCATAAATATTGTCAGATTCTTGGTGCAACTCGGGCTTGAATTTGCTGGTGAGAAAAAGACCGAGAGAGGCAACAATCAAGATCATGCCAAATAATACAACTGCCGGAGTAAACACGCTAATTTCCTCTGATGGGTGATAAGGCGGTGTATGCCGCTGGAATGTTCAAGCGATCATCAAACATTCCAGCAATTCAATTCTTTCTAGTTTAGCATTCAGGATTGCTAGTGCTGTTCGATTCTCATCCTGAGATGCTATGCAAACGAGATATGAGAAAGGCCGCTAAGCGATTTAGCGGCCTTTGTTTTAATGATATTTGCGGGTGGATTATGCCCACCATCAAATATTTCTAAGCTTCGCTGGCAGCAGCAACTCTAGCAGTAGAGCGCTGCTTCCGCCGACCAGAAGTTTCTTTTTCAGCTCCTTCGGGCTTTTGTAACAAGACTACAATGCTGGGGTTGCTCTGGCGCAGTTCTTGACGAACTAGGCGCTGAATAGCGCTTTCTAGTTCAATCTGTAAGCCAGTCCAATCTACGTCTTTTTGGCCAGACTCAAAAGAGCGGGCAAATCTTGGCCAGCGATCGACCAAAGTAGATTCGACTCTTTTTACTACTAAGTTTTCGAGTAAGGAGATTTCTACCGCCGAAACCACACCATTCAAGTGCATTTGGGGACGAGCCAAGATTTTACCTTCACCATTGACGGCCACTGCCACAGTGATAATGCCATCTTCAGCCAACTGTTGACGTTGCTTCAAGACGGTGTCTTGCACAATGCCAGCGTTGTCTACGAGCTGAATTCCGGCTGTTACCTTGCCGCCTTTGCTAATCGAATCAGGGCGTAGCTCGATTACGTCGCCGTTATCGATAATTACCATGTTTTCTTTAGGAATTCCCATGCTCTGAGCAGTTTCAGAATGTCTGATTAACATCCGGTGCTCACCATGAACAGGAATAAAGTACTTAGGACGAGTCAAGCTGATCATCAGCTTTTGGTCTTCTTGGCAGCCGTGGCCAGAAACGTGCAGACCTTTATCGCGGCCATAAATAACGTTGGCACCCTGCATCATCAGCTTATCGATCGTGTTAACCACGGCGATCGTGTTACCCGGAATAGGGTTGGCCGAGAAAATTACCGTGTCGCCCTGTTTGATTTTTACTTGGCGATACTCACCGTTAGCAATCCGGGTCATGGCGGCCATTGGCTCACCCTGAGAACCGGTACAAAGAATAATTACTTTGTCGGCTGGCAAATGGTTGGCCGATTGCAATGGTTCAAACACGTTATCTGGGCAATTGATGTAGCCCAGGTTGCGAGCATGAGCAATCACGTTTAGCATCGATCGACCAACCACACAGACCTTGCGGTTAGTTTTTTGAGCGATCTCCAAGATCATGTTTACCCGATGTACCGAGGAAGCAAAGGTGGTAATTAGTACCCGGCCTTTAGCAGCTCCGATCGATCTTTCTAAACCAGGGTATACTGCTCTCTCCGAAGGGGTAAAACCGGGTAACTCCGAGTTAGTAGAATCACTAATGAGACAAAGCACGCCTTTCTCGCCGTGTTCAGCCAGCTTAGCAAAGTCATAAACTTCGCCATCTACAGGAGTATGGTCAAATTTAAAGTCGCCAGTATGAATCACTACACCTACTGGAGTGTGCAAGGCAATAGTGAAACTGTCCGCGATCGAGTGAGTGTTCCGAATAAATTCGACTACAAAGTACTGACCAATGCGAACCATTTCGCGGGGCAGCACAGTTTTGATTTTGGTGCGATCGGCTACGCCAGCTTCTTCTAACTTGCCTTGCAGCAAAGCCATCGCCAGCCGAGGGCCATAGATAATTGGAATATCGATTTGCTTCAAGTGATGAGAGATGCCGCCGATGTGGTCTTCGTGACCGTGGGTGACAATCATGCCCTTGATTTTGTGGCGATTTTCTCGCAGATAGGTCATGTCGGGCAACACGATGTTAACCCCATGCATACCGTCTGAAGGAAAGGCCAGACCGGCATCTAGCAAGATTATTTCGTCTTGGTATTCAAATACACAGGTATTCTTACCAATTTCATGCAAACCGCCTAAAGGAATCATCTTTAAGGGCGAAATGGTTTTATCAACCTTGCTAGTTACGGTCAACGGTTCCAGAAATTCGGAGCTGGATTTTTTCTTAATTAAAATTGGTTGTGACAAGTTGATAGCTACTGAAACGAAGTAGCAGATAAACAATAATTTGCGCGAAAAAGACGCGCCTAGAAACCATATGGAGGGTGCTTCAAGCTTTGCTGTAGCCGCAGGGCTATAGGTGTAGTCATCAGTAACTTTTTCAAGCAGTTATTTTCTGATAAAACAAGGTTGGTATGGGCTTCATGCCTTCTTAAAGATCTTAACGTCTTTTAAAAATCACTAACGCCGTTCAAAAATCGGATTCGCTCAATAAAAATAACCAGCCCAGGTTCAGTCTAACTGAGGGTATCTGTCTTATTTCTTGCCGCTGGTAATATTTCTAACATATTCCAGCAAGCGGGTCAAGTGAGCGATGGTTTACTGCAATAATCCTTGCTCTCGCAAAAGCTGGCGCAGATCGGCCACCAAGTCGTCAGACATTGCCAACAGAGGCAAACGGTAGCCACCTACGTTCCAGCCTAACAGATTTAACGCTGCTTTGATTGGAATCGGGTTAGTGGCAGAAAATAAGCCTTTAAACAAAGGAATCAGTCGCAAATGAATGGCTAAGGCAGCGGCATGATCGCCCTGCTGGAAGCTCTGTACCATTTGCTGAATATCATTGCCCACCAGATGGCTGGCCACACTGACAATTCCGTCGCCACCAACTGCCAAGGTGGGCAGGGTGAGAGCATCATCTCCCGAATAGAT
This sequence comes from Synechococcales cyanobacterium, assembly GCA_043721015.1. Classification (GTDB taxonomy): domain Bacteria; phylum Cyanobacteriota; class Cyanobacteriia; order Cyanobacteriales; family Chamaesiphonaceae; genus JAAFHZ01. The sequence continues at coordinate 7,974 of JAYSRP010000118.1, forward strand.
TTTAAAATCGGCAGGCGTGTTACGACGTATCTGACTTACTACTTCTAGATTACCCGCAGCTTCCTTCGTTGCAACAATGTTATTAACTCGGGACAGTTCGATCGAAGTCTCTGGCTCCATCATTTGTCCGGTACGACCAGGAATGTTGTAGAGCATCATCGGCAGGTCACAAGCAGCGGCGATCGCCTTGAAGTGAGCCAGCAGCCCAGCCTGAGTGGGCTTGTTGTAATAGGGCACTACTTGCAAGCTGCCATGGACACCCAGCTTTGCAGCCTTAGAGGTGGCCTCGATCGCTTCCTTTGTAGAATTCGACCCAGTACCAGCAATTATTTTAGTGGTGCTGCCAACAGCCGCCAAAATCACCCGAAACAGCTCATATTCTTCCTCCCAGCTAATCGTCGGCGATTCCCCGGTAGTGCCACAGACCACAATGCCATCAGAGCCATTGGCCGCTAAATGCACTGCCAGTTTTTCGGCCTCGGCGTAGTTCACATTCAAATCAGCATCTAGTGGGGTCACTAGCGCCGTAATTACTCGACCGAAATAGGTCACACAGAACTCCTTTAAGTTACTTAGATCCAGGCTTCAGCCAATTTTTAGCCACCAACAACTCCGCAATCTGTACCGCATTCAAGGCAGCACCCTTACGAATTTGGTCGCCGCAAAGCCATAGCTCCAGACCATTCACATGAGAAAGATCAGTGCGAATGCGGCCTACTAGCACCGGATCTTGACCCGAGGCATCGATCGGCATCGGGAAATAATTGGCCTCCCAGTCTTCTACCAACTTCACTCCCGGAGCTTTCGCCAACAGCTCCCGCGCTTCTGCCACCGGAAACGGCTCGCTAAACTCCAAATTAATCGCTTCGGAATGCGCCCGCAACACCGGCACCCGTATACAAGTAGCACTCACTCGTAAATTGGGCACCCCAAAAATCTTACGAGTCTCATTCACCATCTTCATTTCTTCTTCACAGTAGCCCGCCGCATTAATCGGCGTGTTGTGAGGAAACAAATTAAACGCCAAAGGATAGGGAAAGATCTCTGGTTTAGGCTGCTTACCATCCAAAATATCCTGAGTCTGAGTCAAGACCTCCTGCATAGCCCTAGCTCCCGCACCACTTGCCGACTGATAAGTAGCCGCCACAATCCGCTGAATCGGCCTCACCTGATGCAATGGATACACCGCCACCGCCATCAAAATCGTAGTGCAGTTAGGGTTGGCAATAATCCCCTGATGCTGCGCCGCCGCCTCGGGGTTGACCTCCGGCACCACCAAGGGCACGTCCGGCAACATCCGAAAAGCGCTGGAGTTATCAATTACCACTGCACCTGCCGCTACTGCATGGGGCGCGTACTCCTTGCTAATGCCGCCGCCTGCCGAAGCCAGCACAATATCTATACCCTGGAAACTCTCGGGTGCAACAGCTTCTACCGTCAACTCGCTGCCCTTAAACTTCAGCTTGGTTCCCGCTGATCGAGGGGAAGCCAGTAATTTCAATTCACTGATCGGAAAATTGCGACTATCCAATAAAGCCAGTAGCTCTTCGCCTACTGCTCCAGTCGCCCCTAAAATTGCTACGCGGTAAGAACCAGACAATGAAAGTTCCTCTTTTTCTTTACAATCTCATGTTGTTCGCCAGATCCTATCATTTTTTGCGAGTCGTTCTGAGTCGCTGATTTGTGATACTTTGTATCTTTTGCTGGCTGAGTATGGTCGATCGAGTTTAAACAACCAGATTTTGTGCTATATTTCATCCCGCTCGGGCGTTAGCCAACCAGCTCTCGACCAATGGCAAATGTCACTGTAAGTCAACGTATTCTCGTAAATAGTCCCTATGAAAGTCACCCAGGAAAATCTCCCCCATAGTCAAGTGGGCCTCGAAATCGAAGTTCCGGCTGCCGAAGTCAAGAGCTATTACGAAAAATCTATCCAGGACTTGGTGAAAAACGCCAATATTCCCGGCTTTCGCAAAGGCAAAGTGCCTCGCCAAATTATTTTGCAGCGTTTTGGAGCCGATCGCGTTAAAGCGATGGCCGCCGAAGACCTAATGCAGAAAAGTATGCCTGCTGCGGTTAAACAAGAAGCAATTCCGGCGATCGGCAATTATCAAATCACCTCCGACTTCGACAAAATAGTCGAAAGCTTTAGCACCGAAAAGCCCTTGGTGTTTAAAGGCACTGTCGATGTCATACCCAAAGTCAAAGTAGGTGACTATACCAAACCTGCCGTCACCGCCGAAGAAACCAAAATAGCCGAAAATGCCGTGGCAGATTTCTTGCTGGAACGCCAGAAAGAAAAAGCTACCTTAGTACCAGTAGAAGGTCGGGGTGCCCAAATTGATGATATAGCCGTAGTGGATTACAGCGCTAAGCGTTTGGATGGCGACGATGTAGAAGGTGCCACAGCGACCGATGCCGAGTTTGAGATGTCTCATGGCAAATTCATCGCCGACCTAGTAGATGGCATGGTGGGCATGAAAATTGACGAGACCAAAGAAATTTTGGTGCATTTCCCCGCCGATTATGCTCGCCAAGACTTGGCCGATGCTCAGATTAACTTCACTGTTACTGTCAAAGGCTTAAAGATTCCAGAACTGCCCGCTTTGGATGACGATTTTGCTAAAGAGATCAGCAAAGAAGAGACCATGGAAGCTCTCAAAATCATGCTGCTCGACAACTTCACTAAGGAAGCCGCCGATAAAACTCAGGCCAGCATCGATGCCGCACTAGCCGAGGCAGTGGTAGAAATTACCGAATTGGACCCCCCAGAAACTCTTATTGAACAAGAAACCATCAGCATTCTGGAATCTATGGCTAGTCAGTTTAGTCAATATGGCATGGATGTCAGCAAGCTTTTCACTAAGGAATCTATTCCTAAAATGAAAGAAAATTGCCGCCAAGATGCCCTCAAAAATCTGAAAAGATCTTTGGGTATTGCCAAAATTGCGGAACTGGAAAAAATCACCGTCGAAACCAACGAAGTTCAAGCTCGTGCTTTTGTTATCAGGAAGCAGTTAGAAGGTAAAGCCGATGAAGATCGCCTCCAAGCCTTTGTAGAGAATGACTTGATTAACGAAAAAGTCATGAAGTTCTTGAAAGGTCGCGCCACAGTTACTTTGGTGCCGGTAGGCTCTTTAGCTAAAAAAGAGGAAGATTTAGCGATCGATGAAGACGGAACCATCGAAACCACTGCAACCACTGTTGCTGAGTAGGTTTGGTAGTATGCTGTAATTGACCATATTAACCGACCAAGTTGGTCAGTACGGTCAACCGGCTTTTCGGATCTCTGCCCGACCAAGTTTGCGTGGTTAAGGTATAACGGTAAAGAACGTCTTTGTTTTATCTATAAAAGTCGCCCCAATGTTTATATCCCAAACACCTAATTATCCTGACAACACGCGCTCAACCCCAGATGTCTTCTTCGGCAATATGGTAGTGCCGATGGTTTTGGAACAGTCTGGTACAGGGGAACGCGCCTTCGATTTGTATTCTCGATTGCTGCGGGAGCGGATCATCTTTTTGGGCGATCAAGTAAACGATGATATGGCCGACTCATTAATTGCCCAAATGTTGTTTTTGGAAGCAGAAGATCCCGAAAAAGATATCAATCTTTATATAAATTCTCCTGGCGGCTCGGTGACAGCAGGCATGGGCATTTATGACACTATGCAACAAGTTAGGCCAGATGTGGTCACTATTTGTTATGGTTTAGCTGCCAGCATGGGAGCCTTTTTACTGGCGGCTGGTGCCAAAGGCAAAAGACTGTCGCTACCCAGCTCGCGGATTATGATTCATCAACCTCTGGGTGGTGCTCAAGGTCAGGCGATCGACATTGCTATTCAAGCCCAAGAAATTCTCTATCATAAAGATAATCTCAACGGCATTTTGGCCAAGCATACTGGCCAACCGATCGAAAAAATTGCGGCTGATACAGAGCGCGATCGATACATGTCTGCCGCAGAATCGGTGGAGTATGGATTAATCGATCGAGTGATTACAAAAATGCCTACTCAATAAGCTTTGGTTTGCTCTCAGTTCTTGACTCTACCTAATTTGCCACCCGAGATAACGTTATGTCTAATAAATCTGCATTCGATGCACATCTCAAATGTTCCTTCTGTGGCAAATCTCAGGAGAAAGTTAGAAAACTGATTGCTGGCCCAGGAGTATATATTTGTGATGAATGTGTAGAGCTATGCAATGAGATATTGGATGAAGAGCTAATGGAAACCGGCATGGCTCCGGCTGCCAACCGCCAAGAACCTCGCAAAAAGAAAGAAACCCAGCCTTTGATACTCAGCCAAATTCCTAAGCCACGGGAATTGAAGCAGTACTTAGATGATCATGTAATTGGTCAAGACGATGCCAAAAAAGTACTTTCGGTATCGGTTTATAACCACTACAAGCGCCTGAGTTATGCCCAGACCAAAAGCGAAGAAAGCAGTAACCCCAAAAGTAAAATAGATCCAACGATCGAACTACAAAAATCTAATATTTTACTGGTAGGTCCAACCGGCTGTGGTAAAACCATGTTGGCTCAGACCCTCGCCAAAGTTTTACAAGTTCCCTTTGCCGTTGCTGATGCCACTACGCTTACGGAAGCTGGCTATGTGGGTGAAGATGTAGAGAATATTTTGCTTCGTCTGTTACAAGTAGCCGATATGGATGTAGAAGAAGCCCAGCGCGGCATTATTTACATTGATGAGATAGATAAAATTGCCCGTAAAAGCGAAAACCCTTCAATTACCCGCGATGTTTCAGGGGAGGGGGTGCAGCAGGCGTTGCTGAAAATGCTGGAAGGGACGATCGCCAATGTGCCACCTCAAGGTGGTCGCAAGCACCCTTACCAAGACTGCATCCAGATAGATACCAGCAATATCATGTTTATTTGTGGTGGGGCGTTTGTAGGATTAGAAAAAATCGTCGAACAGCGCCTGGGCAAAAAATCGATGGGCTTTATTCAGCCTGACGAAAAAGGTCTTTCTAGAGAACAGCGCAATGCTAATTTGTTAAAGCAAGCTGAGCCAGAAGATTTGGTGAAGTTTGGGCTAATTCCGGAGTTCATTGGTCGGGTGCCGGTAACAACGATCTTAGAGCCACTTGATGAAGATGCTCTATTCGCAATTTTGACCGAGCCACGCAATGCCTTGGTGCGCCAGTATGAGCAGTTAATGAAGATGGATAATGTGAATCTGGACTTTAAGCCAGATGCCATTAGAGCGATCGCCCGCGAAGCCTATCGGCGTAAAACCGGTGCCCGTGCCCTGCGCGGTATCGTAGAAGAATTGATGCTAGAGATGATGTATGAGTTGCCTTCGCGCAAGGATGTGACCCGCTGTACGATTACTGCTGAAATGGTTGAGAAGCGATCAACTGCCGAGTTATTGACGTTACCAGTGCGCAAGCCTGAGTCAGCATAAACGGCTAAAGACATGTTTTACCAGAACGTTGAAAACGCCTTGGTAGAGGAGCAGTGGAGAATTACAGCAGATCCATGGATAAAATAGCCAAGTATCAGAAGTGCATTCAAGAACTGTTAACTCGTTATGCCAATGAAGATAAAAACACTTTAGGTATTGAGGTACAACTAATTTTTGATGTTGAGCGGGGACATTACCAATGGATGAATGTGGGGTGTGACCAGAGAAGATATCATATTAAGTTTGCAGCCACCCTATAAGCGACCATATACAGAATACGGAGTAGCTTAAAGAGCCGTTTGCAGTTAAATAAATAAGCCGGGGGAGACATGAAATAATTCACCTAATATCTTAGCTTGAGCTTTACTAATCGCCCTTTTGCCATTAACAATCTCTGATACCACTCCTCTAGAACCGATCATCCCCACTAAGGCTTCTTGCTTCATCTCACGAGCCTCCATCAAATGCAACAAAATTTTGTTTGGTTCGACGTTTGGTAATGGATAGCTAGTCTCTTCAAACTTTTCAATCAAAATAATAAGCAGTTCCAAAAGAGCTTCTTCTTCTGGATTGCGTTGGCGATGCTCTAATGATTCAGCCAAAAGAATTGCTGCTTCAGTTTTGATCGCCTTTGGCTGATGTTGAGCCAATAGATCACAATAAATACTCTGATCAATAGTGTGGGCTATTTCCCAATTTATCTCTACCATAACTATCTCGAACTTGCTTGAATTATCAGCCTAATAGTTGTGCAACTCTAATCAACTATCTAAGATTAGGTACTTGTGTATGTCCAGTACGCAGAATATTTCCAATGTCCTTAACGACCTCATCACGAACGTTTAGTATCGGACTTTTTGTTTCTATTTTTCTAAAATCTTTAACATATCTATCAATTGAATCAAAATGTTCTTGTAAATGTCCATTATACCTTTTTTGCATTGTTTCTATATCTCCTATAGAGTTTACTTTGATAGTTTTAAGCAATTTGTCGATATATTCCCAGCGCTCTTTTTCTTCACCTATTTGAGATAGCAAAATCAGCTCACAGGCAATAAAATATATTTTACCAAAATCAGCAAACTGAGTAAGTCTATGTGGGTATAAACCGCTTAAATACCGACTTTCCAAAGCTTCAGCATGAAAGATTGGAATACTATTATCATTTGCCATTTTATCATCCCACCTATCTAGTTTATTATTTTTCATTTGATATACTCCATCTTCTGCAAATGACCATGAATAACTAAACATTTTCTTTGCATTTTCAAGCTCTGTTAAAATAGTACAGTTATTGTGATTATAATCACACAGTTTTAACATTGCTATTGCAAATAGCAATATGCTCGACTGGGTACCAAATAATAAAGTTGGTGGATTGGTTATACTTCCCTTGGAATATGAAGTCAATAAAGACATATTTAAAGTAAGACTTCCATCCAAAGAAGAATATTTTACAAAAGACGGAACATTTTCATTTTCTGTGAATTCATTAATCATAGGGATTCCTTGAATTTTGACTTTGCCATAATCTTCATAACCAATTTCTACTCTTTCAGTCTTGTTTTCAATTAGAATTTTTTTATTCTTATTTCCACTTTTCAGTTTTATTGACTCATAATGCTTTTTACCCACTTTTTTGTAGGATTCCAGTGCATAAGTAAGCGCTTTTTCTGCTTCATCTACATAGTATATTCGCTCTTTACTATTGACTTGATATTTTGTATATGCAGTAATTAAAAAATACCAACTTTGATATGCTGACCATATTGAGTAGAGTGAAGAGTTACCACTTCTAGCTGCATATTCTCTTGCTTTTTTAAACAATTCGATTGGATTTGAATTTATTAAATTATTGGGTAGATGATTACTCATAAAAAAGCAGAGCTTTGCTCTATGAGCATATAGTCTGGACATTACGGTAAAAAAATCATAGAAATTGACATGAGGAAGTTCATCAATAACATTACATTTATATACATAATCTTTCAAGTTTTGATAAGATTCATCTAAATGATCATTAGCATTTGCTACAGCCATATCACGATTGGGATTTGTTTTATTATCATCATCTAAATCTGTTAAATAATGATACCTAAAATAGCAAAGGTGATATCGAGCAATTATTATTTTACTAATAGGATTTTTATCTGCGTTTTTCACATGATCCTTAATGCAGTCTAAATAATTTTTCCCGATCACATATAATCCTTCTTTCAAATAGGACTCAGTTATTGATAAATGTGCTTCATATTCAGTTAGGCTCCAAGGTGCTCTTGTCTTCAATAAAGCATAAGTAGGAAAGAGATTCTTTTTATCTAAATCATAGTGTTTGCACAACAAGTTCTCCGTCAAATATGATTTCATTGCTTCTAGAGAAAAGGGATAATCACTTAGCATCTTCTCCCCGGTTCGTAATATCTCTACCTGTCTTATTTTTTCTTGCAACTCTTTAATATAATCTTTCGGAAATATTCCAGTTTTTTTAATCGCTCTTAATCTGGCATAGAAAGATGCTTTTGCGTAGACTTCTAATGTGTCAAAACCGCAATAATCACCACTTGCCAGTTCTTCAACTGGGCATAAATTCTTCTGATAATTTACATTATTTCTTTTGCAGAGACCAACAACATAGTGACCCCATATAGAACCATTATTACTAGAGCCAATGATCTCCGTACTAAATGTGATTTGTTTAGCAATTGGAATATAAGCATTAAGAGATTTTATATCCCATAATAGTGCCCGATTCATAGCTGCAATGGTATGAGATAGTGGACTACCAACACCAGTTACCTCCTCATAAAAATCGATTATATCTCCCACTGAATTTTTAAGATAAAAATGCACTTTCACTGTGTAGGCATAAAGGGTATTATCATTTTGATCTTGTGGAATTCTCTGTATTTCTTGAATCTCTATATTTTTCATGTGTATAGGAAATTCTTCCGTTAACACTTGATTCTCAATTATTGATTTTATCAATCTTTGTA
>JAYSRP010000119.1:0-16358 GCA_043721015.1 Synechococcales cyanobacterium
TGGGCAATTAACTGGTTTACCGCCCCCGATAACAGTGGTGCCGTCAAAGAAGATAACAAATCGGCATTATCAATAGTGGCCTCGATCTCTACTTCGATCGGCTGTAACACCCGCAGTGGCTTACCGCGCATCACCTGACGAAGATTCACTTCAATCTGATCAGCCAAGAGTTTAATTTTCTGTAAAGATATACCTCGGTAGACAGTTTTGGTAGCTAGAATAGAGACAGTAGGGATTGTCCCGGACAAGATCTGCCGATCTTTAGCCACAATTTGCACATCTAAGCTTGCTACTTCGCTAACTTGGGTGCGCAACCAAGCAGCACAAGCCGGTGCCAGTAATGAGCTGATAATTCCTTGGGGTTTAGAGCTTAAAGGCCGAGGATTCAAATTTCTACCTCTACGTGGGAGAGAACCGACCTCCTATAGTAGCTGTTTTCCGGTAGTATCTTGGGAACTATAGTGACAGGTCGATCTGCCATGGCAGCTAGACTGCAAAAGATTTTATCTCAGTGGGGAGTCGCCTCCCGTCGCCGAGCAGAGGAATTAATCCGTGCTGGGCGGGTTACAGTGAATGATCGGGTTGCCACTTTGGGTGATAGCGCTGATCCCGAAGTTGATCGAATTTCGATCGATGGAGAGATGCTACAAGCTCGCCCTCAACGTCATTACTTTTTGCTAAACAAGCCCGCCGGGGTAGTTTCTACCTGCGATGATCCCCGAGGTCGATCGACGGTATTAGACTTACTCCCAGATGATTTGCGTCAGGGCATTCATCCAGTTGGTCGGCTCGATACCGACTCTACTGGAGCACTGCTGCTTACTAACGATGGTCAGTTCACTTGCCTGTTGACCCACCCCCGCCACCAGATTTCTAAAACCTATGAAGTTTGGGTAGCTGGTCATCCGAGCGATCAAGCGCTGGATATGTGGGCAACGGGCGTAGATCTAGATGGCAAGGTGACTTTACCAGCTCAAGTCAAAGTACTGAGCGAAGATCAGCATAATACTCGATTGCAAATCTTGCTGCAAGAAGGTAGAAATAGACAGATACGTAGGGTTGCTGAATTACTTGGTCATCCTGTGTTGAAACTAGATCGAACGGCGATCGGTGAGATTCCTCTGTACTTACCCACAGCCAAATTACTACGCGGTCAGTATCGATTGTTACTGCCAGCGGAAACAAAATGGTTATCTACGATACTGAATTACCAAATAATCATGAACTAAATGAGAAAAACAAAATTTCTCGTTAAAAGTTGTGACTGACCCTCTAAGATATTGTCTTAGATCAGTAGCATCAATAACCTCACTCCTCAATTTTTTCGCCCCGTCCTCTTACCTGCCAGACATTCACTGGAAATACCCAGCACATGACAGACCATCGCCCTACCGCAGAAAAAATTGCCACCCTTCAACATATCGGCTGTAGCCTCCGCCAATTGCGCCAAGAGCATTCGCTCTCGATCGAAGAGGTAGCCGAAAGAACCAGAATTCAGCCCCGTCTGTTGCGTGCTCTTGAAGAAGGGCAAATGGATATTTTGCCGGAGCCAGTTTATATTCAGGGCATGATCAAAAAATACGGTGAGAGTTTAGGAGTCAACGCTCTGGAACTCGCCAAAAGTGTCCCTGCCGACCAAATGCAGATTGTCCCCCTCAAGAGCAACCGCTGGGATGGCTTCAACCGCCCCCAGATTCGTCCGGTGCATCTTTACCTTTCTTATGTTTTCATGCTGTTGGCGGCCATTAGCGCCCTCTCTCACTCTTTAAATAATTCGGTGCAGAGCTGGGAATCTGCCCAAAAGTCCGATACTAAGCTAGCCGCAGTCAAGAGCACTGAAACGGTGGCCGAGCAGCCGATGGCAGCCGCTGCTGTCAGTGAACCTTTGGAACTAGAAATTAGCGCCAAGACCACATCCTGGGTAAAAGTTGTAGTAGATGGTCAGCCCGCTTTTGAAGGCCGGTTGAAGGCTGGTAATGCCAAAACTTGGACAGCTAAGCGCGAGCTGATCTTAACCACTGGTAACGCTGGTGGACTGGTTGTGACCAAAAATAACACCCAGCTCCCAGACTTAGGTGCTCCTGGCGAAAAGCGCGAAGTAAAATTCCAGTCTGAGAAATCTTAGAACGTGAAATCCTAGGACATAAAATCCTAAAATTTGTTTTCCGCACCAAAAACTTTTACAATTCTTAAAGTAGATGGAAACAAACACTTTAGAGACACACATGCGGATTGCGATCGTTGGCGCTGGCTTGGCCGGTTTATCCACAGCAGTAGAGCTGGCAGATGCTGGACACCAAATAGAAATTTTTGAATCGCGTCCGTTTGTCGGCGGTAAGGTAGCAAGCTGGGTCGATCCAGATGGCAACCACATCGAGATGGGGCTGCATGTTTTCTTCAACAATTACTCTAATCTCTTTGCCCTGATGAAAAAAATCGGGGCTTTTGAGCATCTGTTACCCAAAGAGCACGTTCATAACTTTGTGAATAAGGGTGGCGAAATTGGCCAGTTAGATTTTCGCTTTTTGTTGGGGGCACCGTTCCATGGTCTCAAAGCTTTTTTCACCACTGGCCAGCTCACATTTCTAGACAAATTACAGAATGCTTTGGCTCTGGGCACCAGCCCGATCGTGGTGGGCTTGCTGAATTACGAAAGTGGCATGAAAATGATCCGCGCCTTAGATAATATTAGCTTCGCCGACTGGTTCCGTAAGCATGGGGGCAACAATCATAGCCTCCGCCGCATGTGGGATCCGATCGCCCTAGCTCTGGGGTTTATCGACACCGAAAATATCTCGGCGCGCTGTATGCTGACCATTTTTATGATGTTTGCTTCTAAAACCGAAGCCTCTAAGCTAAACATGTTGGCTGGTTCACCTCAAGAGTATCTGCATCAGCCAATTTTGAAATACTTGACCGATCGAGATGTGAAAATTCATACCCGCCGCCAGCTCCGAGAAATTAAGTACACCAATGATCAGATTAACGGCTTGGTAATTGCTGACGGCGATCGACTAGAAACCATTACTGCCGATGCCTATGTATGTGCTTTAGATGTCCCCGGCATCCAGCGAGTGATCCCCACGGCTTGGCGGGAGCAAAAGTTCTTTGATAACATTTATGAGCTAGATGCCGTCCCGGTCGCCACAGTACAGTTGCGCTTCGATGGTTGGGTAACAGAAATGAACGATGCTCAGCAGCGTCAACAGCTTGATCAAGCTGCTGGTTTAGATAATTTGCTATACAGCGCTGATGTAGATTTTTCTTGTTTTGCTGATTTGGCTTTGACTAGCCCCTACGACTATTACAGAGAGGGTGAAGGATCACTGATGCAGATGGTGCTGACTCCCGGCGACAAGTTTATCCCGATGAGCAATGAAGAAATTGTGCAACACGCTCTCAATCAAGTTTTAGAGTTGTTTCCTTCTGCTCGGGAGTTAAAGATGACTTGGTCGAGTGTAGTGAAATTAGCCCAGTCTTTATACCGGGAAAAACCAGGCATGGATCCCTTCCGCCCCACCCAAGCTACGCCGATTCAGAATTTCTTTTTGGCGGGCAGCTATACGGCGCAAGATTATATCGATAGTATGGAGGGAGCAACGCTTTCGGGTAAGCAGGCGGCAGCAGCAGTTTTGGCAGCAGCCGCTAAATTGCAGCAACTGACTGCCCTAGTTTAGACTGCCCTGGTTTAGACTGCCCTAGTTTAATTTTAAGATCTTAATTGGCACAAAAAAATGTCTGAATGGTTAGAGCATAGCGTCCAGGTTGAAGTAAATATCCCGATCGATAAGGCTTGGGATATGTGGTCTAATTTGGAGCTGATGCCAACTTGGATGAAGTGGATTGATTCGGTAAAAATTTCTGAGGAAAACCCAGCTATTTCGCGCTGGCGATTGGCTACTGGGGGCTTTGAGTTTACTTGGCAGGCCAAGATTGTGAAAAAGATTACCCACCAAATTATTCAATGGGAATCGGTGGATGGTTTGCCTAATCGGGGCGGAATTCGCTTCTACGATCGGGGTGCCAGCAGCATTGTAAAACTCACTGTCAGCTATTCTGTCCCAGGCTTTTTGGCGCTGCTGATGAACAATGATTTTATTCGTAAAGCTGTAGAGGGCACCCTGCAAGCTGATATGGAAAGATTCAAGGAATATGCCCAGCGTAGCTAAGCCTATGTAGCTAAGTCTACTTGACATGCTCCTCTGCCTGAAGGCGAGAGGATGCTAGTTACTGGTTCTCAGAAGTTCGCTTGCTATGTCAGGCTGATCTATTTTTTCTGTGCCCAATCCTTACCTAGCTTGATCGTGATATCAGAATAAATATCACCAGAAGTTCCGACTTCTACATCACCTAGGTTGAGTTTTTGCTTGAGGACATCACCATTAATTGCACCACCATGTTGAATGATGATCTTAGTCGTATCCAGGTTTTCCTTTAAAGCCTTGGCGTTAGTGTCCAGATGGACATTTTTGTATCCTTCTTTTTCTAAGCGCTTCACAAAACGCTGGGCAGCATCAGGATAGTAGCCGGTATCTTGCACCTTAACCCGCAGATGATTAGGCTCGATCGGAGTATTGTCTACTTCTCCATGATCAAAGTACTGCGCCATCATATTTTTGATGCCGTTTTCGCTGGCTAACCAGTAGCTAGTGCCGTGTTTTCCATCGCCGTTATAGTCTCCGGGCAGCATCAGCGTTTGCACTTTGCCCTTGCCATGACTAGAAGCAAAGCCCCCGAGAGCAATGATTTCTTCTACGGTTAAGTTGGTATCTACGTGGCTTTTAACGATCGACATCAAGCCGGGTATTTTGGCTACGGTGATGGGATTCACCCACTGTTCAATCATCGATCGCAGCACCGTTTGCTGACGCTGCATCCTGCCGACATCACCATTGGCATCTTTGCGGAAGCGCATTAGGCCCAATAGCTTATTGCCATTCAGACGCTGCTTCCCAGCTTTGAGATTGACATAAAAATGCTGAGCATCATCTTGATACTTAATATCTTTAGGTACCACTACCTCCAAGCCACCCATCTCATCGATCAGCTTTTCAACCCCAAAGTTGTTCATCCGAATATATCGATCAATCTCCACCCCTTGCAGAGTGTTACTGACTACCTTAGCCGCCTGAGCTACCCCGCCCTCTTGATCGATCGCATTAATTTTCATGCTGCGACCATTAAATTCTACCTTGGTATCGCGTTGGATACCCAGCACTACCATCCGCTTGCTAGTCGGGTCAAACCGAATCAGCATCATGGTGTCTGACAAACCCTGTAAGGAGTCAGATTCAGCATCGTAGCCTGCTTTACGACGTTCACCGCCCTCCCCCTTACGGATATCGGAGAGATTAGTTTTAATCCCCAACAGCAAAATATTTACTGGCTTAGTAACTTCTGGCACTTGCAGCGTGCCCCGCGCAAAAGAGTTACCCCGGCGAAACACGCTGGCTTCGGCAGCGCTCAGCAGACGCTGTTGGAGTGGAGTGCTAGAAAGAGACGCTGCTACCATTGCACCGCCTACAGCGGACAACAAACCCACACTCGCCAAACCCAACCATAACCAAGATAAAGGCCGATGTTTGCGGGTGGGTTTGCGACGTAATTTCTCGGCGGCAAAAGTGCTGGGTAGTCGTTTGATGCTATCTGTTTTTCTGGCTTCCACTAAATATCCTCATGGATCATGAAATATAGATGGGACAATGGGTCGAAAACGGGTCAAAGGAGAGATGCGCTTGTAAGAAAATCAATTCTTTTACTTGGAACGCAGTGGGGTTAGACGATTTGCAAAAATACCTCAGGCATTACTAAATATTATGCCCGAAAACCACAAAAACTAATCTGGATACCAGAACATGCCCTTAATACCTTCTGGGTCTTCCACAAAACCCATACCGTCGTAGAATCCTACCACATGTGAGTCGGCAAATAGCGTAATATTGCTGATGTCTTCGCTGCGAATCTTTTTAATTAGGTATTTCATTAGGGCCTTGCCCATTTTTTTACCCTGAAAATCGGGATGTACCACCACATCCCAAATTGTGGCATTAAAGGCTCCATCGGAAGTTGCGCGGGCAAAGCCAATCATCCGGCGGGTTTTGCCTCGCATCTCCCACATCGAAACTACCAAAAAACTATTTTGCAGCGCTTTGCGCAGCTTGCGCAGCGGGCGGCGTGCCCAGCCGACGGTGTCACAAAGCTCCTCTAGTTCATAGAGGTCTAAATTGCGGTCTAAGCTAAGGACGATCGGGTTATTGCCCGGTGGGTCGAAGCCCACTGTCTGAATCGACACCATAGCGCTATTGGATGGCGGCGCTGCACTATTACTCTCGGCGACACTAAACAGACTTTTCCAGAAAACCATGGAGTACTAACAAACCAAAAAGAGTGATAATGACTGAAGCCAAAACTCTGCTGCGGCTGAGTTTCACAAAACTTCTTGCAGAATCATAACATTTTCCACCTGTGGAAACAGGTGATTTTCATGGCTAAGCAGAACTACTTTTCGACAATTTATGGTCATCAGGCGGCGATCGAAATCCTCACCCAAGCCGTGGAGCTACAGCGCATTGCCCCAGCTTACTTGTTTTTTGGGCCAGCGGGCATTGGCAAAGCCCTAGCTGCTCGTTGCTGGGTAGAAATGCAGCTCTGTGCCAATTTAGAAACACCCGAAAAAATCAGGGCTGCTCAGCAAAAAATTCGCCAGGGCAATCACCCAGACTTGCTGTGGATTTCTCCTACCTACACCCATCAAGGAAAACTGCTCTCGGCCAGCGAAGCCGCCGCAGCGGGTATCAAAAAGAAAGCTCCACCCCAAATTCGGATTGATCAAATTCGCCAAATCACCCAATTTTTAGCCCAGCCCCCGCTGATTGCCGATCGAGCTATTGTGGTAATTGAACAGGTCGAAACCATGGCTGAGGGCGCAGCCAATGCTTTATTGAAAACTTTAGAAGAACCGGGATCTGCCACCTTAATTCTGCTCACTGATAACCCAGCTTTACTGCTGCCCACTTTAATTTCTCGCTGTCAACGGATTCCGTTTCGGCGACTGAGTGGTGCTGATCTAAGTGAAATTTTGACTGGCTTGGAGCGCACCGATATTTTACAAGATGAAATCCTCATCTCTTTAGCACAGGGCAGTCCTGGACAGTCGATCGAACTAGGCGAAAATTTGGCCGCCATTGATAGTGAAATCAAAGCGGCTTTATTACGGCCAATCAGCAATATTGCGGTGGCTTTGGGGCTGGCCAAAACGATCGATAAAGACCTAGACAGTTTGAGCCAATTGGCGTTGTTAGAGTATCTGCAATTTCATGCTTGGCAGCAGCGCCAAGATGCTCAGCTAGTGGGGGCGATCGAAACCAGTCGTCGCCAGCTCTTATCTTATGTGCAGCCCCGTTTGGTGTGGGAATGCTTGCTGCTAGCAATGGTTAGCGAGAAAAAAAGTTAGTGCGGCGCGGAGATTGCTTGTGTAAGCAACGTTCTAGTAACTGCATCCGATACAACTGCTGAAAGCGGTTGGGGTTTAAAACCACTTTGAACTTGGGATGAAACAATGGCTGATTGAGAAATGCCCAGAGTGGAAATTGAAGCTTAGCTGCTTGATTGCGGTCCATAAAGAATCAGGGGATGTAATTTTACATATATATTGGTTGACCCAGGTCACAGAAGGATAATGTCTCTTGCAACGAGTGACCCAGATCGCAATCTCAATAGAAACAATGTGCCATGAATTTATTGATTGAAACATCCGCCATTTCTTGTATTCAGCGCTTTTTCAGCCACAAATAGCAAACAGCCCATGGTATTAATACCATGGGCTGCTATCAAAATATTTGATTTCTAAGCTGGAGCGGTTTCTTGATCATTACTCAAGCAATAGTAAATACCGCGCTTCGCAGTTAGCTCTTCGTGAGTACCCACTTCGGCCACCATACCTCTATCCATTACCAAAATTTGGTCTGCCGCTTGCACGGTACGCAAACGGTGAGTGATACAAAAAATAGTGATGCCTCGGAAGTTGTTTACCAAATTACGGCAGACCTGGCGCTCGGTATCATAGTCTAAAGCACTGGTGGCTTCATCTAAAATCAACAGGCGCGGGCGTTGCAGAATGGTTCTGGCGATCGCAATCCGCTGTTTTTGTCCCCCCGAAAGGTTAGAACCCCGCTCTCCGACCCTGGTGTTGTAACCATTGGGCAAGGTCATAATAAAATCGTGAGCCACGGCAATTTTGGCGGCTTGCACAATTTCTTCGGCCTCGGCATCGGGGTAGTTGATGGCAATGTTGTCTTGGACGGTGCCTTCAAACAGCATCGGGTCTTGAGAAACAATCCCTACCTGCGATCGCAGGGAGTACAGCTCAACTTTATTGATGTCGTAATTATCAATTAAAATTCGGCCTTGGGTGGGTTCGTACAAGCGGGGTAGCAGCTTCATAAGAGTACTTTTGCCCGAACCACTCTGACCCACAATGCCAATGAAAGAGCCAGTCTCGAACTCGGCATTTACCCGGTTGAGCTGCGGTCTACCCTGACTACCAAACTGGAAGGTGACATCTTCAAAAATCACCTTGCCTCGAATTAGCGGCATGGGCACGTTAAAACGGTTGTCATCATCTACTTCTAAGGTGGCATCAACTACGTCACTGAGGCGCTCGATCGACAGGGCGGTTTCTTGGAAGTTTTGCCAGATGGTCAACAGTCGTAATAGTGGACCGGTTACATAACCCGCAATAATTCGGAAGGCAATTAATCCGCCCAGGGTCATTTTATTTTCTAATACCAGGGAAGCCCCTGCCCACAGCACTAAAATTCCAGATAGCTGGTTTAAAAAGTTACTGATCGAGCTGGCCATGGTGTAGGTCAAAGTGCCCTTAAAACTGGCGGCAATGTATCGATCGTAAAAAGTCTGCCACTGGTTGCGACTGCGCCGCTCCATGCTTTGGGCTTTAACGGTATAGATGCCGCCCAGGGCTTCTACCAAATAGGATTGATTTTGGGCATTGCGTTCGGCTTTTTCGCGGAGCTGGGTGCGCACAATCGGCGAGACAATAAAGCTCAAAATAACAAACAAGGGCAGGGTACAGAGCGCCACAGCGGTTAAAAACGGACTGTAGAACAACATCACCACAATGTACATCACCGAGAAAGCGGCATCTAAAATGGTGGTGAGAGCGGTATTAGTAAAAAACTGACGAATTTTGTCTAGCTCTGCCACCCGAGTAGAGAGTTCTCCGACTGCTCGCCGATCGAAGTAGCTTAAGGGCAAGTGAAACAAGTGATCGATAATCTTGGCGGCCAGAGCTAGGTCAATGCGGTTAGTGGCGTTGGCAAAGGCGATCGATCGCAAGCTGGTGAGAATATTCTCGAAAAAAGCTACGCCAATTAGCAAGGTCACGAAAACCGGCAAAGTCGCGGCACTGTTGTTGTTCAGCACTTTATCAATAATTACTTGCAGCAGCAGCGGGTTGGCCAAGCCAAACAACTGCACAAAGAAAGAAGCTACCAATACTTCTATCAACACCTTAAATTCGGGGGTGAGATAAGGCACAAACCAGCTCAAACCAAATTTCTTCCGTTGGACGTTTTTGGTTTCTTGCAAAATCAAAATCTGCAAGGGCGCTTTGGCATCTCCCACCAATCGCAGAAACTGCTTCATACTCAGCTTTTGCACCCCTTCGGAGGGCACGCCCAACACCACCTGACTTTCGCTGGTGGCATATACCACCGCGTAGCTGCCTTGCCAGGGCATAATTGCAGGCTGATTAATTCGCATAATTTGGTTGGCCGGAATTTCCATCAGCCGCCCCATTAGCCCCAAGACATCGGCGATCGCCGCACAGAGTTGCAAAGAAGCCTGACCATTTCGGGCTAACTGCATATCGATAATCCGCTGCACGGTATCACGGCGATATTTAATGCCCAGATACATGCTCAGCATTTGGAAACAGGCCAAAATACCATTGCGTAAGCCTTCACCCCGCACAAATGGATAGCGACCTCGGGTAGTTTCTACGGTCAATTCAGTTTGAGGAAAGGCAAACTCGCTATTAGTAACTTGAAAATCGACTTCTGGTGCATAGTCTATCAAGGCAGTCGGAGTCATTTCAAACAAGCTGGAGTCGTCTGCTTCTACCAGATCTTCGGCGATCGATAGCAAATTGGCATCAATTCCTACCAAGCGGTATTGGCTGTTCTCTCCAGGGGAGTTTTTAAGAGGAATACCTTGTTTAGAACCTTCTGCCCGACTGTCAAACCACACCCGGTAATCGCTGGGGGTAAAGCTGCTAGCTACCTCAGCATTTTGCCAAGCGCTGCGCACTAGCTGATAAATATTTTTGCTTTTGGGTGGTACTAGGTTAGATTGCAACCAATATTGGGTAATCAGATCATATACTTCCGCAATACTGGGTTTTTTAAATCCTTCAGTCATTTCTGGGTATTGCTTGAGCAGCCGCATAAACTCCGGAGCTGGCAGCACAAAGCAAATAGTTTCTTCGGAGGCCACGGCGGTTTCGCAGGGCACTTCCCGGATCAGACTTGGCCAGCCCAAAATTTCCCCTGCTTCCAAAATTTTGAGGGGCATGGTTTTATTGGTGGTTGGATCAATGCCGATCGATCGCACCTTGCCAGTAAAAATAATCGAGACATTCTGAGGCATCTGGTTTTTGAGCTGCATCTTTTGCCCCATCCGAAACCGCAGGGGCTTGAGCTTGCTGACACAGTTGCGCAGCTCGTTTTGAGGCAGTCGATCGAAAGGTGACACCGTGGCCATAAAGGAGTAGATATCGTGACCACTCAGAGCTGAGCCTGGAGCAGTATTTTGGTTGTGGGAATCGGTAGAGTTCTGGCTATTCATATAAAAATATAAGGAGATTTAAACCGAAATAAGTTGCAGTTCATTTTCTACCAACATGGTTTTTTGGACTTCGGCGTTTACCCAAATATTAAAGAGTTCTTCGGTTAGTCTTTGCCGGGTAGGGTCATCTAGTTCGGCAGGAATGAGGGCTTCTAGCTGCATCACCACCCACCACCCGCTGACCTGCATGGGTGACAAGACTTCTTCGGGTTGAGCTGAGACTAAAGCTCCAGCTAAAGTAGGGTCTAATCGGCCTAGTTCGATCGGGCCACTGATACCGCGAGTTTTGGCCTCAATGCCACTAGAGTAGCGAGGAGCCAGCTCTGAAAAAGTAGCTTCTTTTGATAGCAGCCGAAAGTAAATTTCTTCAGCAATATCTACATCTTTGACCCGCACCATCGAAAACACTACTTGGTCAATTTGGGCTTTGCGCTGGACAAAATGTGATTCTACCTGCACATCCCATTTCCTGGTTTTAAATTTTTGCAGGCGCAGCTCCCGAGAAATGAGGGTCATCAGACCATCCCGCGTAAGATGCTGTTGCTCTAACCATTTGTCCAATTCTTGATCGGTATTAATCTGGTTTTGCTGGTAGAAACGTTTGACCGCTTCCATTTGTTCCTCTTCAGGAACTTGACAATCGGTAATTGCTTGATCTAAAACCATTTCTCTGGCCAGTTGAGGGACTAGGCGATATTGCTCTAGTAGCAGGGGTAACTGATCGGCAGGGATTGATTTATCTCCGATTTGAAGAGCAGCAGGCATACTCACAAGTTCACACTAAAAAAGTTTGTTAGGGATATCTTACTATCGCTGAATGATATTCGGGAATAAATATAAGACGCATATATTTTTTTCACGTTATCCAGGATTAGAATCGGGTGTTTCCGATTCTTCAGCCCCAAACCAGCTTTGATGCCAAGCGGCAGCGGCGGCTTTGCCTTGGGCTTGGCGCTGGCGGTGTTTGTAGGTGCGACGTAGGTCGGCAACTTTGGAGCGCATTTCGTGAATTTGATGGCGCAGTTTACTCAGTTCCATATCGGCAAACTCAATTTCGGCAAGTCGCAAAAATATGACATGAACAGGCATGATTATCGTATTTTCGGGATCTTCTTTGGATTCTTTTTCGACCAAAACACTCAAAATATTTGGGCGCTTTCCGCCATCGCTGATTTCGTCAGCTCTGACTGCCGCCTCGATCAATTGGCGAGGCACTTGTTGAGGAACCACCCGAGCCTGTTGCAGCAGATGATTCATTTTTTTTGACAGCCCCGGCAAGGTCAGTCCGATCGCTTCTTCGATATTTTGTAACCAGGCGTTGAGTTCGTTGGGGCTAGGAACTTCGGCGAGGGGCTGTAACTGGCTCAAGAGGTCAATGATCGAGTTGGTGATTGCCCTTCGCAAAGAGCGCTGTAAACGCTGCTGCTGACTGGGTTCTAGCTCTAGAAACTCCAGGGGGTAGCAGCTCGTGCAGAGATGATAACAGGCTTGAATGGAGTTATGACGCAGGGCTTTGGCCAAGGCCGTGAGATACCGGCGATAGAGTTGGTAAACTTCTTCGCCTAAGTCATGACTGCGATTGGCGAGTCTTAATAGATCGTTAGCCAAATTTTGGTCGGATTTGACGGCAGCAAAAAAATCTGATGAATCATCCATGATGTGGGGTACTAACGCAAATGCAAAAAATTATCTAAGGCGGCGATCGAGGCCGGTGGCCAACGTCGGTTGTTCTTTACCCAGTCTAGATCTCTGTAACGACTATCTAGCCCTACAGTGGCGATCCAGTTACTCTCGGCTTCGCCCTGTTCACCATTTTGCCAGAGGGCAGCGGTGAGAGCGGCTCGCACATCGGGGAAGTCTCGATACTTGCGCACGATGTTTTTCATCTGGCGGATCGCTTCGGTGGTTTCACCAAGCTGATACAAGATTAAGGCGTAGTTGGCGCGGGCAAAGGCAAAACCTGGCTGGAGTTCGGTGGCGCGGTAAAAGTAGGTTTTGGCTTGCTGCCATTCTTTTTTACCAGCGTGGGCGTTGCCCAAGTTATTGTAGGCCATTGCGTCTTGGTCATCGATCGAAATTATGTGTTCATAGTCGGCGATCGCTTTGTCCCATTCTTGTAAGCCTTCCCAGGCGGCACCGCGATTCAAATAAGCGTCGGGTAGCTGGGGAGCAAGGTCGATCGATTTGTCAAAGTCGGCTACGGCCTCGGTCAGCTTATGCTGGCTAACCCGCGAGTTGCCTCTATTGCTCCAGATCGCTGGGTTATCTGGAAACATACCTAGTAGCTCTGTCCAGTAGGTTTCGGCGGTGGCAAAGTCGCCGCTGTTGGTGGCGTTGAAGGCCGAAGTGCGCAGGGTATCACCGCGATCGAGTTCGTTGCTGGTATAGGTTTTCTTTATAGCCAACGATCCTGTGGTTAGTTCGGTGGCATCAGCAAGATCTGGCCAACCCCAGCATAATATTAGAGCGAGGGCGATCCCCCAGAAGCGACGTAGCATGGCAATTTTATAGATATCAAAATATATTCCCAGCCATTCTAACGAACTTATGAGCTTTGCCCAATTTAGTCAACGTTGAGCAAAGCCCCAGCTTATTTGGTTGTTTTGGTACATTAACTTGTTTTTTGATGTAGTGATGTGAGAAAAAATCACCATAAATAAGTAGAGCAATCAGCGCTGCCATTCAGTATGGCGGATGATGCTTGATGCGCAGATCAAGCATCATCATGCTTGGATAATGTAGTTACAAACCACTGCATACATGAAGCTATTTACCGAAACCTGGAATCAGACCACTACTCATTTTTTTAATTGCTTTACCCGCCACATCTGAATAACGCAGCTCCCCAGCCAAAATCTTTGCCATAATCACCGTTGCTGCAGGGCGCTTCACGCCCACCTTGTAACCTACTTTCGGAAATTGATAAAACGCCGCTGCCATCCGCTGTGACCACTTCATATCTGATCCCCATTCATCGGCCATTACTTCCGAATATTTGGCGATCGCCCCACTATCTCCTCTCAATGCCCCATGAATCGCCTCATAAGCCTTAATCCCCGAAAATATCGAAGGTCTGATGCCCTCCGCAGTCATCGGGTCTACCACACAGGCTGCTTCGCCTGCTAATAAAGCTCGATCGGTATGCAGCTTTTGATCGCCATCCCACAGACAAATCGGGTGGCCAAACTGCTTAGCGCTGTTGATATCAATCTTAAATAGCCCTTGAGCATACTGATCTAAGATCTTCTTGAAATCTTGGCCTTCACCACCCCGGAAAGTACCAATGCCGATCGAATACCCATCGGCTTTAGGGAAATTCCAGATATAGCCATTTTTGACCATGCCAAACTCAAAACTGACTACTGAGGGCACATTAGTCGCCGCAGTTTCTACTTCTAAAGCACCCGCCAAGCGGCGTTTGCGATCCTTAAAGCCCAACATTTTCGCCATCGGTCCTTTCGCGCCATCAGCAGCGATCAGGTACTTACCAGCGACTGTGCCATTGCTAGTAGTAACCTGCCAGGTCTCCCCAACTAACTCAATTCCTTTAACTTCTGTGCCATCGCGCAGTTCAGCACCTTTACTCTGAGCTTGCTGCACCAAAAAATGATCAAAAACATCGCGGCGCACCATCCAAATTGGCTCAATGCCTTCCACCTTGGCCTCTACTTCGTCGCCCATTTCCCAGGTATAACGTAGAGTATCTACTTTCATTGAGATGGCTGGACTAAAATCAAAGTCAAACCACTTACCCACGATCGGCGATACGCCACCACCACAAGGCTTATAGCGGGGCAAAGTTTCTTTTTCTAGAATAACCACGCTGTGACCTTGTTTGGCCAAATGGTAAGCGGCTGCGCCGCCAGCGGGTCCTGCGCCCACGATAATGCAATCGAACATCAGCTATCTCCAGCTTGCGAGGTTTGCCCTATTTTACAGCTTGGCGGCAACTGCTTTGCGAGAAGCTCCTAATTCATACGGCGCGAGTTAAATATGCTTCGAGAGGATATTAGCAACTATAAACCACCAAACCATTCATAGCCTTGATCTTCCCAATAGCCTTTTTTGCTGGGTAGCCGATTCATTACTGTTACCTTCGTTACCCATTTGCTTTGCTTGTAGCCCAGCTTAATGGGAGCTGCTAATCGGAGCGGTGCGCCGTTCTCTATCGGTAATGGCTGACCGTTCATTTGATAGGCTAATAATGTTTGAGGATGTAGTGCCGAAGGAATATCCCAACTATCATAGTAGCCATCACCAGATGTGAAATACACATAGCGTGCTGAAGATTGGGGTTGCGCCAGGGCAATTAAATCTCGCAGTCTCACTCCGCCCCACTGCACGATTGCTGCCCAGCCTTCTACGCAAACATGCCGAATTATCATCGATTGCAAAGGCATTTTTTGCAGATCATTCATGCTCAACTGCATCGGTTGATTTACCGCCCCATCAATAACTAGCTTAAAAGTAGCTGGGTTAATTTTAGGGACATCATCGAAAGAATTGAGTCTTAACTCTTGGGGTTCGATCGAGCTAATTGGATATTCTGCTGCCAGGGCTTGGGGTCTGAGCAACAGCTCTTCTACTCGTTGATTGAGTGGGTCGATCGCATTCCCAACTCCCTCGGCAAAGTCGGCAGAACGGCAGCCATTGAGCAATAAACCAATCCCCGATAACCCAGATAGCTGTAATAATTGTCGCCGACTCATTAAATTGGGATTCATCGCAACCTCTAAAATTCAAAATTATCTACACAAACATCGATCGCAAAATTCGCATCCCGCCTACTTTTAAACCCATCAATATATGGGACACCATAAATAATAGCGAAATCGGCACCGTGATGAAGTGAATAGTGCGCAGGGTTTGCCAATTGCCAAACAAATTAGCCAGCCAAGCAAGCTGTACTGGCTTATACATCGCCAAACCGCTAGCGATCGACAAGATCAAAACTGGAATGATCCCAGTATAAATCAGGCGATGCCAAGCATATGCTTTCCGTTTGGGGTTTTGACCAGCTTTCAGCACTTGCACATCACTACCTGAAACAAAACGCTTTTTCCAGCGCTTGGTCAAAAGAATGTAGATACCATAGATTAGCAAATTAAAAGAATATACCCACATCATGGCAAAATGCCAATCGCGGCCACCGGCTAGCCACTTACCAAGGGTTAGGAATTCCGGAAAATGCCAACCATCTCTGCCGCCGAAGACTGGAGTGGCGTTGTAAATTTGTAAACCACTACCGATCATCAAAATTAAGCTCACAATAATAATCCCGTGAAATAGCTTGATTATTAGCTGTTGGTGAGGAATTAGCAGTGGTTTTTTGGGTGTTACCATAGCATTTTAAAAAGATAAAGTTGGAAATGATAAAGTCAACTATAGCCGAATCTGGACATTTGTTCCCAAAAGACCGTGTAAAAAAAATCAAACCATATCCTCAAACCAGTAAATAGGATATAATTCAAACATCATCGGCGAATCCATAACCG
>JAYSRP010000120.1:0-3159 GCA_043721015.1 Synechococcales cyanobacterium
TCAAAAACAAAAATCGGCTGGGTAACATGCTAAACCTTGCCCGTCAGTATTACTTCTAAATTATCAACGATGAATCCAAGACTGACAACCATTAGATACATTTCTACTGAATTACAAAACTATTCTTCACCAACAGCATCGAAGAACGAATGTTATAATCCAATCAGCAGGCTAGTTCAAGAGGTTGAGACCATTCCTACATTAGAGCAGAAAACACAATGCTATATATTGTGCTGCCGGTTTACAAAGCTTTACTTACCAATCAACATAGTAAGAATGGACGAAAGAACTGGAAACATCTTTTTCCTAGCGGGGGAAGAAAACATCTTAGAAATTTATCCTAACGGCAAATGGAGGTACATCGGATGAACAAGCCCAACTTTCAATCCATGAATCAAAAAGAACTGCAAAACTACGTGCTGTCTCACCGCGAAGATCAAGAAGCCTTTTATGCCTATGTAGACAAATTACACACAGAGGGTAAATGGATCGACATGCCCCCAATGCAGTCAGAGCAAGACTTTGATAATTATCCTGAATTCATTGAACATATTCAGCGCGGCTCCAAGCCCCAAGATAATGTGGTTTAACACCAATAAGCTTCGCTATCATATAAACATTTCTAGCGACGGCAGAGTACATGGTTTATGCTCCTGTCAAACCACCGTTCCCTGTAGGTGAACAGCGGGTAGTCTTCAAAACATTACGCCTGAAAATAAAAGGCTGCTCCTAAAATAATGTAGGTGGCTAGGAGTAGGACTCCTTCTAACCAGTTCGATCGACCGTCCAAACTAATCAAATTGGCCACAATCACGGCGATAGCCACGGCCACCACTTCAAATAAATTAAAGCTCAGGTTCATAGGCTGCCCGATCGCGTATCCCACCAATACTAGCAAAGGAGCCATCAGTAGCGCCACCAGCAAGCTAGAACCCATGGCCACCGACACCGACAAATCCATGTTGTTCTTCATGGCCACTCCTACCGCCGTCACATACTCAGCGGCTCCGCCAACTAATGGCAGCAAAATGATTCCGGTAAACAGCGGAGTCAAGCCCAGACCCTTGGTAGCTTCTTCTACTACTCCTACAAACATCTCCGATTCGTAGGCTACTGCCAAAGTCGAAACCAGCAACACGCCCAGCCACAGCCACAAATTTGGCTGCTCGTGCTGTTCTTCTTCTAATTCCACCATGCTTACTTCATATAAGTAGCTATGAGTTTTCAATGAAAATACCAGGGTCAGTAGATACACCACAATTAGCACTACTGCGACCGTTAGGGATAAATTCTCGATTGATACTGCACTGGTTTTTGGCGAAGTGTAGGTGGCCAAAGTGGGCAGCAAAATCGCAATTACTGCCAAAGTCATCGAAGAGCCATTTACCCGAGCCACGATCGGCTTAAATTCTTGCTCTTTGTATTTTAAGCCGCCGCAAAACATCGATAGACCCATAGCCAGCAGCAAATTACTAATAATGGTGCCGGTGATACTGGCTTTGACAATATCGATCAACCCAGCATTTAAAGCGACCAAACTAATAATTACTTCGGTCGCATTGCCAAATACCGCATTTAACAAACCACCCACCGATGGCCCAGTGACTAGCGCTACTTCTTCTGTGGCAGTACTCAGCCAAATGGCGATCGGCACAATGGCCAGCGCTGAGGTAATAAAAACGGGCATCGTGCCCCAGTGCAAATTCTCAGCGGCGATCGAAATCGGGATAAATACTAGTAAAATAATAGATAAAATCTTTTTGATTGACATAGAATTATTCTCAAAATCGGTGAAGACGCATTGCCCATTCGGCTATAATGCCAAAACTTTATGCTTAGCATACCCAATAGAAGCCCTGATTTTGGCAAAGTCAATTCGGCTTTAAAGCTTCATGTTGGGCGATGAAAAACTGCGAAATCCCGGCTTCAGCCAAATCTAAGATCTGATTTAGCTCGGCTCGGCTAAAGCTGCCTGCTTCGGCAGTGCCTTGGACTTCGATGAGCTGGCCTTTGTCGTTCATAACTACATTGAAATCTACGCTAGCATCCACATCTTCTAGGTAATTTAAATCTAAGAGAGCAGTGCCTTCTAACAGACCAACCGAGACAGCGGCCACTTGGTTTACCAAAGGATTTTGAGTCAGACGACCAGCGGCCAAAAGATTATTGATCGCCAGCGCCAAAGCCACATAGCCCCCCGTGATTGCCGTTGTTCTGGTGCCAGCATCGGCTTGAAGCACATCCGCATCGATCGTGATGGTCTTTTCACCTAACAGCTTCATATCGAGGCAAGAGCGCAGGCTGCGACCAATGAGCCGCTGGATTTCTTGGGTGCGCCCAGAAAGCTTCATGAATTCTCGGCTATAGCGCTCGTGGGTGGCTCCGGGTAACATGCGGTATTCGGCAGTAAGCCAGCCTTGGCCGCTGCCGGTGAGGAATTTGGGTACTTTGTCTTCGATCGATACCGTGATCAGCACCCGAGTCTGGCCACAGCAGGTCAGTACTGAGCTGGTAGCAAAACCGGCAAAGTCTGGCTGAAAGCTCAGCGGGCGCGGTTGATCAAATTGACGGCCATCCAGACGAGTACTACTTTGTAGCGGCATAATTATAGCTGAGGGGTAAATACCGAGCGCTTCATTCTACATGATTGATTCCAGATAAGAAAGTCCTTGACGGATCTTTGTATTTAGTGTTTCACTATGAGTTCTGTCGGCTAAAAACGCTACATATCTCAGGAGCCTCTGGCAACCTGAGTGGTGCTCTCATATCAGATTCACACCTCCATATGGCTGTTCAAACAAATCGGTTCGGTGCTATTACGAAAAGTTCAAAGTTCAATACTAGTAAGGTAATCGGCGAAGCTCTTAAAACAGCGGCTGCCGGTCGACGTGTTTTGGTAGTGCAATTCCTTAAAGGTGGTATTCACCAAGGCGAAGGGCACATGGTTAATCTGGCGCAGAATCTAGACTGGATCAGGTCAGATTCTGCTCGGCAGCTTAATTCTGGTGAGTTAGATGAGTCAGAGACTAAGTCTTTGCTCAATCTCTGGCGACACGTTCAAGAGTTAATGCGATCGGTGGAATACCAGCTTGTGGTTTTAGAAGACCTGGTAGAGCTGGTTAATCTTAGAATCGTGGAGCAGTTAGAAGTCGATCGACT
>JAYSRP010000121.1:0-63434 GCA_043721015.1 Synechococcales cyanobacterium
GCGTAAACGCCCCCGCAGCCTCCACCACATAAGTAGCAGCCTTATCGATGCCATAAACCCTAAATCCATCATGCACCTCCACCGGCACCAATCCTTTAACAACGGCATCACCAGCCACACTGATCAGCACCCGCTGCTCCTTAGCAGTCTTCAGCTCACTAGCACTGATCGAGAACCCATAACTCTCACCAGCCACAGCATTTATCGTCTTACCATTAAAGCTACTCACCCCACCCAAATTCTGAGTGATCGCCTTAGTCACCCCATTCTCAATCAGAACCCCAGGCTGACCAACAGCCCCCACGATCGATCTCAACACCCCAGCCTCATAACCATAAAACTGCTGCTGACCAGAGCCTCTCACAGATCCTAGATTCCCTTGCAGATCATAGCTATAAGTAAGATTCGCACCATTATTCGATTGCACATGACTCAATCGACCAGCCGCATCCTGTACAAACTCCACAGCATCGCCATTACTAGCCACAATTCCACTATCGCTATAAACCAACCTGGCACCATTCGCCCCAACCTGACCCACCACACCATAAAGGCTATTCAACAAATACTTGGCTCCGCCAGCAGCCACCAGAGTATACTGCTCTAGCCCCGCACTACTGGGGTTATAAGGCTCCCCAGTTCCCACATCATAGAAATGACTACCCGCCAAACTCAACTGCGCCCCAGCCGACTCCAGTTGATAATTTACCCCCTGATCCGCCGTCCACTTCGGCACATAGTAAGTCAAACCAGCAATCTGCCGCTGCTCCGGTGTAAACGTAAAGCCCACCCGCTCCCCAGCAGGCGTAGTCAGATACAACCGTGTCCCCACTGCCAAAGCCTGACTAGTACTCCCATTGCTTAACTGAATATCACTATCCAACTCAAACCGCCACCCCTGAGCTGGACTGTAGAAGCGCTGCAATTTCACCTCCACTCCAGCCAAACTAGTCACCAGATCTGTAGCCTGAGATTGATACCCCGACTTACTACTACTATTAATCTCCACCACCGACGTGGTGACACTCTGCCGCCCACTAATATCTACCGCAGTCAAACGAAGCTGATAGAAACCATTGGTCAAAGTCCCAGGATCTAAATCACCAAGCCCATTCACTGAGCCTGTTGGTGAGCCTGTCGAACCACTACCACCATTTAACTGCTGGTAACTCTCAGTCCCCAGAGTCGCAATCTCTAACCGCCATTCATCTAAATTACTGTCACTGACTTTACCCAACAGCTTCGTCACCGCTGTAATCTGCGACCCATCCAAACTAGGATCAAGCTGCACCACTGGAGCCAGAATATCTGCCCCATCCCGTACCTTAATCACCCGATCGAGCTGAGAAACCCGCCCATCCAAATCCGTCACCGTAATGCTCAGATTGTGCCGCCCAGTCTGACTCGATACAAAGGTAAAACTGCCACCATTACGAGTAGCATTCGGCTGGAAAGTATTGATCTCCTGACCATCAACCACCACCTTAAACCCAGCAATATCCGCCTCACTATCAGCCAAAGCATTCACTATCACCCTTTGACCGGGCAACACCGGGAAACCTGGAGTCAGATCGATCAACAGCTTCGGTGCCACAATCTGGTTCCGCACCTTAATCGTCACAATCCGCTTCACCGTCTCTTCCCCATCACTCACCGTGAAGGTCACATTGTGAACCCCTACCTGCGCCGCATCTGGAATCCACTTAAATTCCCCAGTGTTCGAGTCCAAACTAGCGCCAGTAGGTAAATCGATCGCCTTATAAGTCAAGACACTATTCAGATCTGGATCAGTACCCACCAACAAGAACTTCAGCTCTTTGCCCAAAGATACCGCCCGATTCGACGGCTCAAACACAGGCGATCGATTCACATTCTCGATCCACACCACTACATCCTTAGTATCCTTCAAACCACTTGGGTCTAAAGTTGAAAACTTAAAGTTATAGTGTCCCGCCTGGTTATAGTCAGTATTCCAAACAAACTTGCCAGTATTCGGGTTGATGAACACACCCTTGGGTATAGCTACAATAATCCCATCTTTAGTAACCTGATTGATCGTGTACACCAAAGCATCACCATCGCCATCATTCCCCTTTAATTCAAAAGTCAGCGATCGATTCTCATAACCCAACTGCAACGGCAATGGAGTCAAATTCGGACGGTGATTCACCGCCCGCACCACTGGTGGAGTCACCACATCGGGGATATTGCCCACCCCAGGATTCACCGTCACCAAGAAATTCCCAATCGTCGAATGCTCTTCACCCAAAGCAAAATTGCGCTGCTCGGTCGCCGTCAGGTAAATAGTGTAGTCACCCACAACCGTATTGCCACCTGGAGCCAAGTGGAACACCCCAGTTCCATTGCCATTATCAGTAAAGGTCACAAAGTTCGGCAGCTTATAGCCCGTCAAACCCGCCCCCGTTAGGTTCAGCGCATCCTCATTCTCATCACTGACTGTTACAGGAATATCGATCGCCTCGCCCTGAGTAATCACTCTGCTTTCAATTGGTTGAATCACCGGCAGACGATTAGTATCCAACACCGTAATTGGCACCACCATTGTCTTTGCTAAATTAACCTCAGTCCCATCACCGCTATCAGTAGCCGTGAAAGTCACCTGATAAACACCCGCATTCAACAAGCTAGGAGTCCAATCAAAGAACCCAGTCTCAGCATCAAAAGTAGCCCCTGTTGGCAGATTGCTAACTACATAGGTCACCGTCGGCTCAGAACCTTCTAGAATCGTAAGCTGACCATTCAACTGGCGCTCGCGGGGAATAAACCCTGGGTTATCTGGGTCAGTAGCAAACACCCGGAAGCGCAACTGCTGCCCTTCCTGAATTTCCAGGTTTTCCAACTTATCAAACACCGGAACCGCATTGGCATTCAGCACCGTAATCTTCCCAATCACCGTCTTGGTAGTAAGGCCATCACTCACCACAAACGGCACATTAAATATACCTGCCTCAAAATAATCTGGAGTCCAAGTAAACACCCCACTATCTGGATCTAAGCTGGCACTAGCTGGCAGCAGATCGCTAGCATACTGCACCTTACCGCCATCGGGGTCAGCTCCCTGCAATTGGAACCTGATAGTTTCCCCTTCTCGCACAGTGTGATCGATCGGTTTCACCAAAGTCGGTGCCAAATTCGTCGGTGCAATCACAATGCTGGTAGACCGCTCCACAGTTTCCACCCCATCAGACACATAGAATTTCACATCATAAGTGCCCGCACTCGTCGCGTCAGGAGTCCAAGTCAGCACCCCAGTCTTAGCATTGAACTTCGCCCCACCCGGCAGATTCTGCGCCCAATAAGACAGGGTGGATTTATCTGCATCAGTAGCAGCCAAGGACAGCTCTAACTTCTGGCCTTCTCTACCCTGAATCTCGGTACTCACCGTTCTAAACACTGGACTATGGTTGCCACCAGTCACCTGCACCACAAACTCTGAGTCCACATAACCCCCATGAGAGTCATACACCCGCAGAGTTACAGAGCTATTCGCATTACTATCTTGCGTCGGAGTCCAGCTAATCAAACCAGTTTGCTGATCAATCGACATACCTTTGGGCGCATTCAATAACAAATACCCCAAAGCAGTCCCTGCCCGACTATCTGCATCAGCAGCCTGCACCTGATAGCGATAAGCCTGACCAACCTGAGCCACCGTATTCGCCACCGAACTAATCACTGGAGCCTGATTTGGCAAAGTCAACGCATACACGCTAGCCCCATAATCCACTCGAAGCTGATCCGGGTTACTAATAGTAATCGTGCGACCCGCAATAGTTTGACCAGCTTTTAAGATGCCATTAGCCAAACTACTACTCAAATCAATTAGATAACTACCATCTTTCTCTGTCGTACTCTGGGGACGACCAGTAGTGCCCCGATTTGGCTCCAGCAACAGATAAGCAGGCAAGGTTAAATCAGCATCAGTATGATTGCGAATCGACACCTCATAAGAAATAGTGTTAGTTGCTCGATCTAACCGCGAATTTGTAAAGTTCAGATCGATCGATGATGAGATATCACTAACCGCCGTGAACTTAGTCTGATAATCACCCAGCACTTCTCCATCAATA
Source organism: Synechococcales cyanobacterium (assembly GCA_043721015.1). Taxonomy (GTDB): domain Bacteria; phylum Cyanobacteriota; class Cyanobacteriia; order Cyanobacteriales; family Chamaesiphonaceae; genus JAAFHZ01. The sequence continues at coordinate 4,092 of JAYSRP010000121.1, forward strand.
TTTTGAATAGTTGAGGCCAAAGTCAACTGATAATGATCTGGCAATAAGGTGCTGAGCGTCAGAGTAGCCGTATGACTCGTAGGGTCATACTTAACACTCTTCACCAAAATTAGACCATGTTGACTACTAGTTAAATTGTAGTTATTTACATTGGTCAAAGAATTCGCACTGCTATCCACCAACATATCGCTATCAAACACCACTGAAATTGTGTTGTTCGGCAAATTCACAGTGCCATCAGGGGGCGGATTAACGCTGGTCACATGAGGCGGCAGAATTGGATTAATAATATCTAAATGGCTACCCTGCGCTACATAGATCTTGCCATCGGCAGTAGTGGCTAGATGCTCACCCCGCAGACCACCACTAGCGATCGTCACGGCTTTGAGGCTATTCAGCTCCACCGCCAACAGCTTGCCATCGTTCCCCGAAGCAAACAGCAAGTTCTCTAACTTACTGCCTGTCTTACCAAACGCCAAACTATCTAAAGGCTGATCTGTCGTCACCATTACCTGGGGAATACCTGTGGCGCTGAACCTCAGCAAGTTGCCCCGCTCTGGCCAAGCTGTCGCCCATAAACTACCATCTGGCGCAAAAGCCAAACTATCCACCCGTCGATTACTAAAGTGTTTAAACTTCTCGGTAATTGGATCAAAGATTTCTACCCCGTCTCCACTAGAAACATAAATTCTGCCGTTGACCGGATTAATCGCCAGCGCCTGACCCAAGCCGTCTCCATATCTATTCAGAATTCTGCCAGTGGTCGGATCTAACCGCAGCAACATCGCTCCGCCAGTAGTCGCCCACAGAGCACCATTGGCATCTTTCGCCAAATCAAAGATCGGTTCACCAACCTCCGCGATAAGCTGTTTATTACCAAGCTTATCTACCATATATAAACTGCTGCGATTTGTCCCACCACTCACCAACACCCGGCCTGTTGGTGAGCCTGTCGAACCATCATCTAGCGCCAACACTGCCAAGGCACCTACTCCGCCTTCACTAATCGGTAAATCTGTGACCAAAGAACTAGCTATAAAAGGCCGCAAAGTTTGTTGGTAAGCCGCAGGGTTACTGCTGGTTCTTCCTGGCACCAATTTCTCTATTTGGGCAAACAGGCTATTGGTGGGTAGATCCTTATTGATGATTAAACCAGTATCAGTGCCAGTCACCTGCTCAGTAGAATCGATCGACCTAGAGGTCAGATCCCGCAGCTTAAACTGCTGGTTTTCAATGTTACCAGCGGCATCAGTGGCGATACTGACAAATTCATACTTGTGTCCCTGCTGACCACGGAATAAGCCTTCGCTAGCGGTACTCTGAGACAGCCATACAGTGGAATCTCCGCCGTTATCGGAAACATAAATGCTGGTGTTAGCCACCCCTGCACCCAGATCATCATCACTGGCTGCCCATTTCACTACATAGTCGTTGCTGCCCACTACGATTGGGGTGGCTGTCACGTTACTGGTTGGTGCTACGCCATCGATCGTATTACTAATAATCGCTGTATCTACTGGCGCAGCATTATCAAAAAACACCCGCATCTGGCTAGTGATTTCTGTGCCAGTCACCAAATTTTGCTGGGGCTGAATCTGATAGCTGATCTGACCCAAATTACTGTTGCTCAGTAACCCCGCAAAAGCCCCTTCTACTAAATTGCCTGTGTTGGGATCGATCGCCTGCAATAACCAAGTAGCAGTGTTAGTAGTCCCGTCAATTCCAGCGCTGACATGTAGAACAAATCCTTTAGTCTGAGTGAAATCAAAGTCCCCATCAAACTTAAACCTTCCATCAGGAATATGAACTCTAATATCTCCAAGCTGAATATCCCCCAGCTTAAAGGTACGAGCATCTAAATCTGTGTCTAGCTGAGTCAAAATTCGCACCTGGGCGGCTGCTTTGCTCACTTCTTGCTGAAGCTGTAAAGTATAGGTTTGAGGTGTTTCTACACTGACAAAGTTTTTATTACCATTACCTACTGGCCCAGCTAATGTTGCCGCCGTGCCGATGCTTCCCGAAGACTGAAAGTAGCTGCTGAAGTCATTAGCATTAGTTGAATAGAATACTTGGTCTCTTGTATCTTTGTTATAGGGTACATAAACATTAATTCCTTCAGTATGAGTTGGTGAAGTCAGATGTAGATCAAATTGACTTAAATCTGGCACTGGCACGCTATAAATTGCAGCGTTAGGAGGAATTGCTGATAAATGGTCTTGACCATACCACTTGCGAATATTGCCAAAGAAATCGACTAAGTCTCCGGTAGAAATTAGTGTTTCACCAGTTCTGCCTAACAATACTCCTGTCGCCAAAGTCGCCAACATGCTGGCTACCACCGGCTGAGTCCGAATCGGTGGTGTACTATCTACTGGCCGAATTATTCCGGCTTGTTCCAAAGCTCCAAAATAGCTCTGTGTCCAAGCATTGGCATCATTAGCCAATAATTTCAGAGCAGGCGTAGCATTGGCATCAGCCAAAATTCCTGCTCGCAGTCGCAAAGATTCCTGCTGCTGTCGGGTGATGAATTCATCTCGGGTTAACGCTGTTGCACTGGCTACCACATAGAAATTGAAGGCTATTTTAATATCAGGAATAAGTAGTAACTCGTCTGGTGGGATATCCGCGAAGCCGGGATATACATGCAGTGGTAGGTTCTGTCCTCGATATCCACCAGTAGGAAAATCATAGATGTAACCAGAGGCCAAAACACTACTCTGGGTGTTTAATTCAGAGGTCAGGGTTGCCCAAGGTAAATCGGTCAGACTGTTACTAGGATTGCCGCGCAGGTTGTTATTGAAATCAATAAACTTTATGCCCCGAAGGGCAGCATTCCTTTCTAGTTCTGGGGCACCATACTGAAACTGCACATAGGGAGTATCTAAATTACTAATACTCTTAACCGAAATTCCAAAGTTGTAGAATTCCTCTGGAGCCAGTACCCGTTTCCCGTTTACCCCAACGCTTACATCTGGAGCGATCGCCTTTTCTACCAAATACCGATAGGGCAAAACCGCCTCTTGACCATCAGGATTAATCACTTTTATGTCATATAGGCCATGGGTGACATTAGTAAAGTCAAAGATAGCGGTGATATTGGTGCTGTCGATCGTCTGGGTTCTGACCGGTAACACTTCTTCAATCCCTGGTCGAATTAACTTAACGATCGCTCCCGGCTGAAACTGTGCCCCAATAATGTGGCTGGTAACATATTTAGAATCGCCACCTCGATCGGTTACTACATCGCTCACCCCAAATGGCAGCAGCTCTGCTTTTAAACTGATGTCACCAGCTCCCCGCACCAGCACAAAATAGTCGCCGGTACGAGTACCCGGAATTACTGTGGTAGGACTAGGTGAAAGAATTCCCACGTAGCTAGCGTCATATTCACTAGCTGTCGGAGCCTCGGCATAGCGCACAAAAACTTCATTGGCAGCATCAGGATTCTTGCTCCCTACGCTCACCTTTAAAGTCTGACCATCGGGCACTGTTACTTGATACAGCCGCTCTTGACCTTCATTTAGCTTGGTAATAATTGGTTGATTCAAGAATAAATCAAAAGCCGAAAGAGTCAGGGGCGAGACGCTAACAATTTGGTTGTTAACCTCGTTATCTCCTTCATACACCTGATCCTGGGCATCGGTTTTAATGATGATGTAATACTTACCAGGAGTTAAAGCCGGTAAATTTGCTTGCAAGCTGGCCGCGTAAGAGTCATTTTGCTGCAAGCTACCAGAATGCGCCACTTGCCCCAATAATTTATCTTTAATATCCCATTTGCTATCGCTAGAGAGATATACGTTGTCACTCCAAGTAGCATTTAAAGGCGTGATAACTTCGTTGACTAGTCCTAGACCACCCAGCACTGGGTTTACGGAATGGTTGGATGCTCTCCAGCTAATTGTTACTGCTCCACCACTCTGTCCTTGACTTGGAGTATTGATTTCGTCTACTTGCAAATCTGCGGGTAGAGGTAGATCAATTAAAATCGGCTTAGTAATAGCCACGGCATTATTTAACTCTTTACTACCTTCATAGACCTTGTTCTCACCATCAGTCAAAACAAACAAGTAGTAAGGTCCGGTCAAGTCTTTTGGTAAAGATACTAAAGTGCTGACATCGTAGCTGTTGTTTAATTTCAGATTTTCATAGCGATCTATGGAAGTAATAAATCGATCGATCGTGGTATCTAAGAATTGATCACGCGATAAATACACATGGTCTTGCCATAGTGCTGGTGGCTTCTGACCCGGCTTTAGATCTTGAGAGATAGGAATTTGAGTATCTATCGTTCCCGAATTACTCACTCGATACTTCAGATCAAGCAATTGTCCCGTAATTCCTCGCTCTGGCACTTGGATGTTGTTCACCTGCAAATCGGGCAGCAATGGCCATTTTATCTGAACCGCTTCAGCTCTGACGTTGTTTCCTTCTTTCTGGAACTCAGGTACGGTATCATTTGTTTTGATCCCAATGTAATTACCATCTCGTTGGAAATCTCTAGGTACATATTTTGCCCGCTCATGGATAGCAGATGGCACTATCGGACTCCTGCTTCCTTGTGCGAAATCTATGATGGCAGCATCTGTGACATACAGCAGGTAATAGTTTCCGGCAGTAATATCGATCGGCAAATCAATTGATGATTCTAGCTGATAATTCCCCCCAGTAGTCAAAGATCCTTGACGAGGTGTTCTAGGGCTATTAGCAATCAAAATATCACTAATATCCAAAGACTTATCTTGAGACAAATAAACTTTATCTTGCCAGCTTCCCTGCCGGGTTGCTCTGCCGCCTAAATTGCTCACTTCCCAATTTAAAACAGCCTTACTACCAGCAGTTAACTCCTTAATATCAGAGACTTTAGTGACTTGCAGATCTGGCTCTCGATATATCACTTCTAACTGAGCTTTAGTTAAGTTGTTAGTTGCATCTTCAAAAGGAGAATTAGTAAACCCAGGATATAAAGTAGGCTCCCATTCTGGAGAGATTCTACCCAAACCATTTTCACCTACATGAAAATAGTTCGTTGCTACATGAAAATAGTATTTACCCTCAAGTCCAGAGGGTAAAGTGAATTTGACACTATTTTGATAGCTTTCACCTGCCTCTAATGGTTTGGTATTGTCATGTAAAAAGATCCCGACAAATTTTTCCCGAGTCTTAAAATCAGCATTGTCAATAGAATCGATATATGTCAATGGAGGAAGTGCCGAAAGCACAGGATCTACTGAGAACCAAACCACGTCATACCAATACTTTGTCCCGTCCCAAGTATCACTGCCCTGATTTTTGACTTCCCAGTTGACTTCTACATCTTCATTAGAAAAACTCGTGCTAGCAGTTTTCACCGAGCTGACCACCAAATCTGCTGGTGGAGGACTATTAATATCTGTTGTACCCACTGCAATATTATTGACTAGATCTTGCTCTTGCTGAGTAGGGATTTGACCAAATACTAAATTGCCACTAGGGGATCTGTACCAACCTTGAACGATATTGCTAGGAATATCGTCTGGATCGTAAGAGGGCCTAGTTTCAATAACAACATACTTGCTAGAAATACTCGGATCTACCTGATGACTAAAACTAGCACTGTAGCTTTCTCCTACACCCAAACCTCCTTGATGCACCACTGATCCAACAGCAAAAGCATTGCTCAAAGGATTGTTTAAAGTCAGGGTATCAGAAAGATAAATTATATCTGTGAAGCTACCAGATTTAGTCGCGGCGACTCCTTGGTTAGTCACATTCCAATTAACATTCAAGATATCTGTGGAGCCAAGAACCTTAGTAGCTGTGGAAATAACGTTACTAACAACAAAATCTGGTAACAGCAATGGTGGTTTCAGAACATTGATTTGGGCTGCTTTAAAGTTATTGCTATCAACCTGATTCGGATCATCAAGATTCTTGTTGATATCGTAAGTATCTTCTAGTACTACATCAAACGGATCACTCCATGGAGTCAAAAAATATTGACCTGTAATCCCTTGCGGCAGAGTGACACGCACCGTTTGCTCGTAACTTTCACCTACTTTCAGTATTCCCTGATGCTGAACATCAGTCAGTTTAAGTCCAGTCCCACCATTGGTTAAGGAGCTAGGAATTCCTTTGCCCGTACTCAGCCAAATTGAATCTGTCCACTCAGTCCGATTGGTCTCTTCCACCCCCAAGTTAGTCACTCGATAGCGTACATCCACTTGAGCACCAGCAAAAGCTTGATCTGGAACAATAACGCTGCTGGTTACTAAATCAGAAGGTTTAACATCCTTAATCCGGATGCCTTTGGTCTCAGTATTATTATCCTCTTTAGGGAATTCAGCAATTTGATTACTTGCATCTGTCTTGACAATCAGTAAGGCATCACCCCGATAACTTTTAGGCACAACTATTGTGTTTGTCGTAATCTTATAACTGGCTTTAGAAGCTAAGCTGGTTGGATTATTAAACACTCCTAGCAAAACATCATCCCCATCTATCTTGTCATCTAATGAAAGATAAACTGAGTCTTGCCAATTACCCCGAGCAGTATCTGTCCCCTGGTTTCTAATCACGATCTCAGCGGTCAATGTGCCTCCAGCATTAACCTCTAGTGGAACTATTATTGATTCAACAAATAAATCAGGTCGGAGCGGATAAGAAATCTGCACAGGCAAAGAACTATTGGTATTATTGCTTCTCTCTACTTCATACAGGCTCTTAGAGCTGTTAGTCTCTACTACAACCCGATATTGTCCTTGAATATTATCAGGAATATCAAAAGTTTCAGCACGAATGTAATTCTTGTTGACTGCCAAAACTTGATCGTAAACAAAGGTTTTAAGCTCTATGATGGAGTCCGGCTTGCCCACTTCTTGCAGATAAACACGATCTTGCCACTGCCTAGTTGTATCACCAATTCCTTTGTTATCCACTTGCCAGCTAATATCAATTCGATCGCCAGACTTAATGTTGTCTGGAGCCTTGATGTCAGTTACTATTAAGTCTGGTGGCGGAGTCAGGGTAATTTGAATCGGAATACGCTGGGTATTGTTACTAGTTTTGCCCAGCTCAAAAACCGAGTTTTCGGTGTTGATACTGGTAATCAGGTAGAAAGTCCCATTTAAACCATCTGGTAAATTAAAATTCACCGATCGCTGATAGCTGTTATTGGCCTGTACATTTCCAATATAGCTACCTTGATAGTTATAGTTTGAGAAGGTATCAAGTCCTTCCGAATCTCGGGACAGAATGACTCGATCTCCAATTCTGGGGACATCGGTGGTGCCAATTCCTTGATTGGTCACAGTCCAACTGACGTTTACGCTCTGACCACTGTTGATTGTCTCATCCGCATTTACTTGTAAATCGCTTATTGCTAAATCTGCATAAGGGATAGGTGTGACTGTCAGCGAGTTATTGGCTACGACAGAATTATTAGTTTCTTTGCCATTCTCAAACACTTGACCAATTGCATCAGTCTTGACTATTACTTGATATTCACCAACTAAAGCCCCTGGTAACAAAATGGTTTCAGTCCGCTGGTAAGTTTCTCCAGCATTCAGGCCACCAGTATGCTGAAAATCGCCTACTTTTAACTCTTTACCTTCTCCCACCAAAAATACTTGATCAATCCAATTAGGAGTAATCCCTGCTCCAGTCCCTTGGTTCGTTACTTGCCAACTCACGATAATTTCTGCTGGATCTCGAACCACCAGTTTTGGAGCGGTAACATTTAAAGGCACCAGGTCAGCATATGGTGCTAGCTCTATCCGTAATTCTTGGCTAGTCAGGTTATTCGCTCGATCGGCTTCAGTGCTAATCACTTGCTCAAAATCTGCCACTACCACCAAGTACTTCTGACCATTAGTATCTAGAGGTAATTTGACGAGTAACTGTCGCTCTAAGCCTGCTTTAGCCGCTAATGGGCTAGCAGTTGATATTGTCCCCAACAATACTCCATTGGTCAGCTTATCTGGAGCATCGCTTAAGTAGACTCGCTCTTGCCAGCCGGTTGCAGTAATTCCGTTTCCGCTGTTCGTAGTAGTCCATTTAACACTAATATTCTGGCCAGACTGTAAGGTAGCGGGGATGCCTCTCAAGTTGGTTACTTGTAAATCTGGACGCTGAAGCTCCACTGACTTCTGGGCATCAAAGTATTGATTATTACTATCCCCAACTCCTTCAATCACCTGATTATCAGCATCTGTCACTACTACTATCCGGTAGCTGCCAATCGGCAAGTTAGGTACTCTGATATTGGCACTGGCCTGATAGGTGCCATCTGCTCCTAGGCCGCCACTGTGGACGACTGTTGCTAAGATTTGAGCATTATTGAGAGTGCCATCGATCGTCCAGTAGACCTTGTCATTCCAAACCCCTGTTGCTTCGTATAGACCAGTGTTACGTACCGCCCAACTTACAATTTGGTTTTCATTGGGTTGCCCAGATATGGGGTAATCGATCGAGATAACTTGCAGATCAGGATCTGGCAAGCGGCTGACTGAGATGCCGCTGGCTATCAGATTATTTTGCTCTCTTCCACCTTCAAAAACTTCGTTGCTGCTGTCTACCTGCACAACAATAAAAAAGTCCCCGGTTCTGTCTGTGGGCAGAGTCACAGACTGTTGACGAGTAATTGTTCCACCAATCCCCACGGTATCGGCAAAAGTAAATTCTCCCAACAAACGCTGGTTGGTAAGCTGAGCGTTATCTGAGAGATAAATTCTGTTCTTACGAGCAACATTTACAGCCGCATCTCCAGTGTTGCTCTCAATCCAAGTGACGGCAATTTCTCGGCCAGTAAAACCGGTGACTGGGATCTGTAAGCCCGTGACTGCCAAATCTGGCAATAAAGGTGATGCCAGTGTGATGGGAGTACTAATCGCTAAATTGTTTGCTTCATTCAGTTCTAGCTGCTGTCTACCATCATCAGTCCTCAGCAGTAAATAGTAATTGCCAGCCGCAAAGTCGATATTTAGAGGTAAAGTTGTGGCGATAGTTTGTTGATATGTCTGGCCTGCTGCCAAAGGAACATCTCTAACAACCGATTTAAGTAACAAATCGTCGCTGCCCAAGATATTATTTTTTGACAAATACAGGTTATCTTGCCAAGATTGAGTCGCTGCTCCATTTCCGGCGTTACTTACTGTCCAGCTTACTTGGATGGACTGTCCCAGAATGCCAATGTCAGGAGTTGTTAAATTCGCAACCTGCAGATCTGCTGCATTCACCGTTACGGCTTGAGCAAAGATATTATTATTTTCATTAGTCTCCACCTGACTGCCGTCTCGTTCGCGCAGCGTCCCCGAAGGGGAATCGGTCACAAACAGCAGGTACTGATTCCCAGACACAGTATTGGGGACATTAAAGGAGAAGGCATTAGTGGTCTTTTCTCCTACAGCTAAGTCTGCGGTGATGTAGGAACTAGAAACTAGAGTATCTGAGGCATCAAGAGTCTGATTGCTAGACAAGTACACTCGGTCATAGCGATCGGCGGTTGCGGTTTCTCCGCCTTGGTTAATGACTTGCCAGCTACCAGTAACTAGTTCACCCCAGCTTAGGCTTGTGGACACTAATGGCTGACCCGCGATCGCCAAATCAACTGTGCTGGCAGAAATGGTAATTGGTCTAGCCGTGACATTATTATTTTTGTTGATCTCACCTTGATAGTTATTACCATCTACAGAAAACAGCAGATATTTACTGCCGGTAGAGCTTTGTGGCAAGTTCAGTAGAATGTTCTTGGTAAAAGAGTAACTTTCACCCGCAGACAAATCAGCGGTGACATACTGTGAAAACAGACTGCGGTCGTCGGAACTCAGAGTTTGGTCATCAGATAAATAAACGTAGTCATAATGGTCTGTCTGGGCAATTCCTACCCCCACATTCTGCACATGCCAACTCAAGTCGAAGGAGCTATTCAAAGTCACCAGATTTGGGGCGTCAGTGCTAATCACCGTCAAATCTGGAGCATTTATTTTGATCGGTAATGTAATGATATTGTTAGACTCATTACTCTCAGATTCACCTCGATTGCTATCCGTCACCAGTAACAAATATCGACTGCCCAATATCGCATTATTCGGAATAGTAAACAATATATCATTTGTATATCCTCCACCGACGGCAATTCTACTATGAGCAGAGCTGCCTATCAATGTGTCACTAGTATCAAAAACATTGTCAGTAGATAGATATACCTGGTCAGAAAAACTGCTGGACGTTCCTGCTGTTCCCTGGTTGGTGACTTGCCACTTCACACTTGCTAACTGCCCCTGACTTAACAGTGCTGGCGGAAATTCGGGGGAGTTAGCTACTAGATCAGGAGCAGTAATATTAAGGGCCACAGCTACTAAGTTATTAGTTTCATCACTCTCTGGTCTTTTTTTGCTACTGTCAGCCACAAAAATTAGGTATTGAGAGCCAGTAACATTAGTGGGTAAAACAATATTTCGATCGACCCGGTAATTTTGCCCCGGCAACAAGCTTGGTAGATTAGAAGGCCGAGGAACAGAATCCAATACTATATCTGTAGTATCTAGTACTTGATCCTGAGATAAATACACAGAATCAAACCAACCAGAATAAGCTACATCTGTCAGGGAATTGTTAGAAACAGTCCAAGACACTGGCAACGTGCCCCCCACTCTCACCGTTGTATCCGAGACAGTCGGCGTGATCACCAAGTCTGGACGGGATGCGTCTGTAAAAGTGATGCTAGCAGTAGAAGCAACAATGTTGTTATCTTCATTTGATTCTGGGAAAGTATTATTGCTATCTGTCTGGAGAAGTAAGTAGTAGTCTCCAGGCAAAACATTTACTGCATTTGCTATTAACTGAGAAGTCTTCAGGATAATATCTAATGAGTAGTTGCCAGTTCTAGAGCTATAGCCAGCCGCTCTGACATAATAATCACCTGAGTATGCAGAGCTGGGCAATTGATAATTTAAAAGCGACGCTAAACCTCCACCACCGTCATCATCTTGACCCAAGACATTTCCATTGCGATTATATAGGTAGACATAAGTATCAAATCCCCTCTGATAAAGACTTACCAAATCTTCCGCTGAAGCATAAATTTTATAAAAGTCTCCTTCGCCAGAATTCGTAATTTGACCACTTATCTTAACTACATAAGTTCCATTAGCGCCAGGTACAAAATTCTGCTGTATATCTCTTGCCGTGAGGATACTGTTCGCAGTTGCAGCCGGGAAAGCACTTTCAGGAATAAACCCATTAGCATCAACTGGCAAAAAAGTATTGGTATCTACAGTAACACTAGTTAAACCAGTATAATTCTCGCTAGCATTTAAAGATTTGGTCTGAGTTTTTACTGAGACAATCTTATCATCGGCGCTTAAGACCTGATCGGTGGAAAGATAAATTGTGTCATTCCAAGCACTATTGACACGACCCAAGTCACCCGTATTAACAGACCAAGCGACATTAAATGATTTACCTAAATCAACTGATGTAATAGAGTTACCATCAGCATCTTGAGCATTTATGCTATTAGCTTGCAGATCCGCAGATACCACTGAAACTTGTAGGGTGTTCGTATTATCATCTTCATGCGTCTCAAATTGAGTATTACCTCCATCTGTTTTAGCGATTAGGTAATAAGTACCATCTGCCACTCCTTCTAACTTTACAGTGCGATTGATACTGTAAGTACTCTGACCGTTTAACCCGTTTGTTAAAGCCGCAGTAGGTAAGTTAATTAGCCGATCACTGCTATCCCAAACAGCATCATTAGATAAATATAAATAATCTTGCCATGACCCATTAGCTTTGGTATCAAGATCATTTTTAACAGTCCAAGAGACATCGAATAAACTACCTCTGGTAAGAATGGCTGGAGCCGTAAATGATTCAAAAACAAGGTTGGGTCTGGTGATCGTGATGGCTGTTGGTGCTGAAATATTGTTAGTGCGATCGACATCTCCAATACTATTCAGTGCATCTGCAATCAGGAATAAGCTATAATCTCCTAGTAAGTTATTAGGGATTGCAATACCAATAGTAGTTGGATGACTTCCCCTATTTGCAGCAATAGCTGGAGTATAAGTGTCGTATGTTCCAATTTCTTGGTCATCTCCATTACCAAAAACGTTGTCACGGGAAATTATTACCCGATTGTAATAGGATATTGCCGGTGAATCAACTGTCCCTCGATTAACCAATGACCAATTCAAACTTACGACATCTCCAACGCCTGCCACTGCTGGAACTACAAAATTGCTTATCGCTAAATCAGGAGTGACTATCTCGATCGGGATGGCTCTGACATTATTGTTCTCATTAAGCTCTGATCTATATCGGTAGGCATCCGCTACAAGTAATAGATACTGACTACCTTTAGCACTAGCTGGAATAGTAAAGGAAGAGTTTAAAACAGACTCAGTCCCAGATGACAAATTATTCAAGATGGAATTAAATACATTCGTATCGCTAGCGTCAAAAAATTGGTCATTTGACAAATAAATATTGTTGTAAACATAATCGTTTAAATCTGCATTTCCACTATTAACAACTTTCCAATTCACTTCTATTATCTGGCCAGTCTGAACAATGCTAGGGGATGTAATATCTGATGAAATCATCAAATCTGGACCGGGCACTGAGATAGCTAATGTAAGTATGTTGTTACTTTCATCACGTTCAGATATTGCTTCATTTACATCGGTCACAAATATTAAATATCCATCACCAGCATAGCTTTGAGCTGACAGGTTGATTACGTTGCTATTGCTGTAGGTGTCACCACCAGAACCATTAGCTCCAATAGTAGAATGAGATGATGCCCCTAAATAAGTATCAGAGTATCTGTCAAGATTTTGGTCGCGTGACCAATAAATTACATCAGCGTAACTCTGATTAATAGCCAGATTCCCTAGGTTCTTGACATCCCAAGAAACGGTTACATTATTCAGCCAGTTAGGATTGACAGGTAATTGATAACTTGCAACTGTTAAATCTGACAATTCAGCAGGCAAAATGGAGATTGGAACCGCCGTGGAAATATTATTTGATCGATTAGTATCTCCCTGGCTATAACTGCTATCTATAATCAGAAAAAGATTGTAATCACCTAAGATGCTTTGAGGTACATATACGCTGTTACTCCCAGTGTAAATTTCACCATTAGCAGCTATTATCGGTAAATCAGTGAAGTATGTACCCAAATCCACATCATCATCATTACCTACAATACTATCTTTCGATAGAACCACCTGATTGTAAAAACTTCCGGCTGGGGAATTAATAGCTCCACTATTGATGATTGACCAGTTAATATTAACTTGAGTATTTGCTTTGATCTCACTCGGCACAACCAAACTATTAATTGCCAAGTCTGGAGCTAGTATGCTGATGGGGACAGCCGTAACATTATTTTGCTCATTAGTTTCAGTCAGCGAGCTGTAATCATCGACTACAAATAATAAATACTTATTTCCAGGTGTCGCATTTTTGGGAATTACCAAAGATGTGTTGATAGTCGATTGTTCACCAGCAGCTAAGCTATCAAGATATGACCCACTAAGATATGTATCGTATGTAGGAGTAGTGCTGCCTAGAACATCATATGCGGAACTTAAAGTTAAACTCGCTGTTGTGGGGGCTAAGTTTAGAATAGGATCATCAGAAAGGTAGATCCCACTATAAAAACCACCAGTAGTATCGACAGTACCACCATTCTTGACTAGCCAACTCAGATTCAGTGTCTGACCTATATTCACCTGAATTGGCACCACTGGTGGCTCAGGTACCAAAAGATCTAGTCCTGGTACGACCACGTTCTCATTGCCAAAAGAGGTATCTACTCTAGGCTGCTGCAAATCGATACTCGTTGGTGCTAACCTCACCCCGATCGGCAGTGTCGCTGCCATAATCCCTTGGGCACTATGTCCCAATCCTAAGACATGCCCAAATTCATGAGTAACTAGCGTTAGCAGATCCACCCGCTGCTTACCAGTGTTTGCATTAGCCAACGGAGTCAGATCAACATCCCAGCCTGCTCCTGCTGCATCATTGTCGATCGAAATCTGATACCCATTCGCCTGCCCCAAAATTTGACTGGGTAAATCAGTCACTGTTATCTGCACCGTCTCTAACAAAGATCGATCTGCCTCGGTGATCCCCACCGCTACCCATTCCGTGATCGCTGCTGCCTTGGCCTCTGATAGGATCAATTGATCTAGCGTCTGCCCAACTGCTTCAGCACCACTGGCCGCTCCCAAGCCAGTGGTTCCCAAAAGTTCAAAGCTGGATAACGGGTAGGATAACTGTGGCCTCAATAATAGGCTCTGTCCAATTAGTGCTGATGGGATATAAGAGCCACTGGCCAAGAAATTCTCTGCTAAGGTGCCTGCTACGTCTGTCAATATTGGTGCGAGTGGAGTAGCCAATTTGGTTACATCCAGACTCAATCTATTTTTTTCCCAAGGTAGCGAAGTGGCAAACGGCTCTGTTTGTCCTAGTAGGAGCCGATCGAACTCAGATTGGTTATTCATGGAGTGGTGTTAGCAGAAAGTTGCTGGGAGTTAGATTTGGTCAAAAAGCGATGTAGATGCAGTGCCAAAATAAATCAATGGCGAATGGTATCATACCAGTTTTCTCTCATGAACACCATAAGTAATAAGTTTCTCATTTAAATTACAACTGTCACACTAACTAACTACATCTATGACTTCAGCCTTAACACTGAAAGTTAAACCAAAACTCATATTTATCTCAGATAGCAGTAAGGCTCAAGTGGTTTTATACTAGATTCTGCCACCCTCTGATTTTTTATGAATAAAGCTCTCACCACCCAAGAAGTTGCGATCGTTATTGCCGTCCCCAGCCAAAATCCTTCCCTACTCAGCGAAGATTTCCTCAAGTACAGCGGCATTATCCCTCTTGACTGGCAACTCGCTCGGCCTCCGGTATATGATGAAAAAGTCGCCCAGTTGGTCTTTGAGAACGGTTTCAGCTTAGCTTTGCAAGCCGATCGAGTGATGTTCTTAGAAGCTATTGGCGAAAAAGAACTGGCCGATACTTGTATTACCCAAGTCACTTGCAAGTATGTAGAAGCCCTGAAGCTAGCTAACTTTCAAGCTTTTGGACTAAACTTCCGCAGCTTTATTAGTTACGGTTCTGACAGTGAAGCCGCTACTGATTTTGTTAATTCTCAAGTATTGACCCCTCGTCAATGGAGTAAGTTTACAGATAAGCCCATTAAATCTACCGTCAATCTGAATTACGAACTAAAGAATGGCAAAGCGCTAAACTTGGCTATTAATGAGGCTAGCATTCAGTTTCCAGAAAAAGAGCTTGAATCGATCGTACTGTTTAGCGCCAATTTCAATCAAGATTTGAAGGATGTAGAATCTGAAGCTAAGGTGAAAAAAATTCAGGAGCTAGCTAGCAATTGGCAGCAGGATCTCCAAACTCTCAGCGAACTGATCAATGAGGGCTTCTTCAATAGCGCTCCTCCAAGTCCAGATAATCGCCCGAAGGTAACTCCCAAAAAAGATAAGGATGTTGTAGCTATCGAGGACGCTGCACCGATTTCTGTCTAGGCCAAAATAACTTTCCTGGTGATCGATCGCTTCTAGCTACTTCAGCCAGAAGCGATCGTTTTTTCTCAGTACCTTAAAGCTTAACAGAGACAGATACGGTGGTCGATTATCTAAGTGGATTGGCTTGTAGCACTATTCCCGTAGCCACCAATGCAATAATTCCTGCTAAACCCGCTAAGGGCTGCTGATATTTGCCGACAAACCATGGGGGAGCAGAGGTTTGATAGGTGATCATTTCGGCGGCATCTAAACAAGTTAAACCCCAGACCCAGCCAGCATGGAGTCCGATCGCCAGCCATAAATTTTGATGATTACTAATAGCCAAAGTCAACACCATTCCCATCAACCATAAGCCAGGTATCTGTGGCCAAGTTTGTTGACGTTCCCATAGCAAATGCAACAGGGCAAAGATCAGACTAGCAATAATTCCTCCCAGCCAAAAGCCATATTCAGCAGCCAGCTCAATTTGTAAAAACCCACGAAAAATTACTTCTTCGCTGACCCCGATCCACATTGCTAATAGCAAAATCGGTAGAGCATTGATCAACAATTTTCCTTGGTTCTCAGAACGCCAAACAATCCAGCCCCGCCAAATCTCCCAGCCAAAAACTAGCACCAAACTAGTCACCGCTAGACCTAAGCCCCACAGCAAAGAGATATCTGGCAGCCAAGTGAGTCCCCAAGTAAGCCCATAGCCTGACCAACCGCGACGATCGGCTACCAAAAATCCCCAAAGATCGATCGGAGCTACCAAATACAGGGGAGCCAAAAGCGGCAGCTTTTGGGCAGCAGCCAAAGGGGCAAAAGGTCGCCATTTTAGCTTGATGGCGATCGGGATAGCCACTGGCAGCCACAGCAAAATCCACGTCACTGTAAAAATCCCCAATCGCCCCAAATGAGCGCTATGAGTAACCAAGCTTAGCCACCAGTCTATAAAAACAGTCATTCGATCGTCAACCAAAGATAGCTTCCAATCTTAAGTCTTTTTCTAAATTTTGCACAAATTTGATATTTGTACCCAGTGAGATAAATAAGCAGCAATTATGTGACTCTTCACAAGTTTTCTGCCCCGATCAAATATCCTTAAATTCTTGGAGAAGAGCAATGTCGAAGCTACCACCTATATTATTTGTATTTGTTGGGCTAGGACTATTTGGTGGTTGGAAACTGGTGGCGGGTGGGTCTGGTTCTAGTAGTAATGAAATATTGGTGAGTGGTGAACGAAGTCTCTTAGCTACCGGGTTGTCTCCGGCTAAAAATGAGGCTACTACTGCTTTTGCAAATAAAGACTGGAATCGTGCCGCTGAAAAATTTGGCCAGTCGTTACAATCTAATGCCAACGATCCAGAAAGTTCTATCTATCGGCAAAATGCTCTGATCGCTCAACAAGAATCGATCGGCATTGTAACCGTAGTGCCCATGAGTACTAACCCCAACGTAGCTAACGAAATTCTGCGTGGGGTGGCCATGGGACAAATTGAAATTAACCAAAATGGTGGCATTGGCGGTAAAAAGCTCAAGGTATATATTGCTGACGATGCTAATGAGGCTAAGCAAGCAGCCTCGATCGCTCAATTAGTAATCACCAAATCAGATATTTTAGCAGTCGTGGGCAGCAATGCTTCCAGCCCTTCTTTAGCGGCGGCAAAAGTCTATCAGCAGGCTGGCATGGTGATGATTTCACCCACTTCTGCTACTACCGAACTGAGCGGTTTTGGTAACTATATTTTTCGGACTGTTCCCCCCGCAGAGGTAACGGCACGCAAGCTAGCAGAATATGGCTTCAAGGTGGCCAAGAAGACCAAGACAGCAATTTGTGTAGATGCAACTTCCCCAGATAACGCTGCTTTTGGTAATAGCTATCGATCGGAGCTGTTGGCCTTAGGCGGCTCTGTAATCCCGACAAAATGTAAGCTCGGTCAAGGTGATTTTAACGCCAGCGCCGAGATGGAAGCCATGATTAAAAGCGGTGCAGACAGTATTATGATTGCTCCACATATTGAACGGCTGCCCCAAGCTACTGATTTAATTCGGGCTAACCGCCAGCGTTTAGCTTTATTTGGTTCCCAAAGCATGAATACCAATGTCACTTTAGAGCTGGGCGGCAAAGAATCGATAGGAATGGCCTTGCCTGCTTTATGGCATCCCGATTTACCAGAGGCGCAGCGATTTGCTGGTCAGATGGAAAAGCTCTGGGGAGGCAAAGTAAACTGGCGATCGGCAACGGCTTATGATGCCACTATTGCAATCAGTGCCGGAGGGAAAACCTGTGCGCGGGAGGCCGACATCGGGGCAGCCCATAACTGTTTGGCTAAACAACTGCGATCGCCGAGCTTTGGTTTAGTGGGATCTGGACAAAGTTTGCGCTTTAACGGCAAGGGCGATCGAGATATGGATGCAATTATGATCAAGGTGGCTAACCAAGGAGCTAATCGCTCTTTTCAGCTACAAGGCAACAGCCCGGCTGCGGCTAAACCGGAGGTCAAATAATGAAAAGCTTTTGGGATTGGTTTATTGGTCGCACTGCTAGCAATGCTTTTATTGTTGTTTGGCAGTGGTTGTGGGGATTTGCTGAGCCGACTCCCCCACCAGCTCCCACCGCAGCAGAGAATGAATCGGCTGCATTGGTTTCTTTACGGTTAATGAAAGAGTCGATCGAGCGTTTAGAAGTCGCGGTTTCTTTGGTGCGCGGGCATTATATAGCAGCTCATAGAAGTCATCAAGAATGCCTAGCCGAGATTATGACAGCCAAACATTTGTTGACCCAGCAAAATAACCTAGAAGCCCGATTAGCTAAAGATCGAATTGTGATTTTAGAGCAGGCGGCAGCACAGTTTTTGCGGCAGTGCCGTGAAGCTGAAGAAAATCTTTGTACGGCTACTAATCAACTTTTATGGGAACAGCATCAAGCGATCGCAGCTCAGCAGCAGCTCACTCAGGCATCGGCAATGCAGGTGCTTAACGCTTCGCTGTTGCAGATTGCTCAGCAGCGAGATTCTTTGGCAACTGATTCGGTGCAGTCGCAGTTCGATCGAGCGACAGCAGCACTAGAGCTAGCCTCTGAGCAGCAAAAGGTTTTGGCCGAGACGATCGATAGTCAATTTTCTGATAAGTCACCCACTTTAAGTTCTAAATCATAAAATTTTGTAGAAAAATCAAGGTTTAGCATATACTGGTAGCCAGTTAGCAGTATTTCGGCAAGACCCCGAAAGTCTATTATTTGTCAATTTAAGTTTCTCAGGTTAAAAATCCATGGCATCGCGTGAAGCTAGTAAGGAAGGCAAAGAGCTAATTAACAAACAGCGCAAGCAAAAAGGCTGGAAATATAAAGATGAACGCTGGGCGATCGTGGCGGGCAAAATATTGTCGCCAAACTTAGATTGGGAGCGGCAGGCCAAAGAAAATGCTTTTATCGCAGTTAGTGAAAGTACCATTGGCCGATTTCAAAGAGGCAAACCGATTCGACCAGATAGTTTTAATGCACTATGTCAAGCTTTGTCTGTGGATGCAAATATGGTGGCTGCGGTTAGCACCATTGATCAACCGATAGCTACAATAGTTGATAGTCAATCTTTGCAAGCTGAGTTACTTATTGACATGCCCAAGAATGATATATTCTATGGACGAGAAGCTGAGTTAAGAAAAATAGACCATTGGCTGGTAAATTCCTCAGTCCCATTACTGAATATTTGGGGATCTGCCGGTATTGGTAAATCGGCCTTAATGGCGCGGTGGGTGAAGCAGCAAACCTCGTTTTCAAAGATTATTTGGCTGCAAGTAGACTGCGAAAATGAAAGCCCTGAGCTTTCTCATCGAGATTTTATGGAAAAGCTCTTAGCCCTAGCAAAAAAATTTATCCCAAATCTAGACCGCACCGAAAATCTCAATAAAGATTTCGATTTACTACTTTTTTATCAGCGAATTTTAATTGTGGTAGTCGGGAATTTTGACGAGAGCTATCGACCATGGCTTCAAAGAATTGTCCGACAAGAGTATGCGGGCCGAGTTGTGATCATCAGTGAAGCGGATTTTTTTAGATATTCAATGGCGCAAGATCTCTGGAGCTGATTCGATATTTGTCTTTACAAAAGCTATTATAGAATATAGTAATGATCCTCAGAAAAATAGAAATAAATCAGTTGCCGAAGCAATTCGTGATATTGTCAGAAGAGAGGAGCCTACAGGAAAAAGATTTTCAGCAGACGGCTTTTTTGGAAAAATTGAGTTTGATGGTCACGAAAGGAAGAATGTAAAAAAAGGAACTGCTTTAAAATATATACCGTATCAAAACCAAGGTAAAAAGATGGCTTTAGTTCCTCTAGACTACAAAGATAGAAATGATTTAAGCAAAGATATTGAGAAATACAAAGTGTTGAAAATTGAAGATTTTATTCCTCGAAGAGTTGAGATAGATCAAGGATTAATACCATCTAAACCCCTAAATAGCCAAAACCAGTTTCCATAACTTGTTGTTCAGCGAAAATCATAGCTATTCCTTTTTCATAGTAAGCTGCCTCATTGATAAATACGGGGAAAATAGTCTGCTTGCCCTTATAGTGAATGGTTTTGCCCTGGAGGTCTACGAATAGAGGATCTCCATCTGCCAGGGGCTGATAGTCTTGATTTTGCCGATCGGGGTGAATCATCGCTGTCAATTCATTCTGGCCATTTCTGGGGTAATCGATCGCCTCAATTGCCCGATAAACATTAACCGTTGTTGGGATAACCATTGGCACCCCTTGGTTCACATTATCCACATAGTCTAGCGCCGCCAAAACCAACCGTTCAGCATTCTGGAGAATGCTGGCATTCACCACTCCCTGAGAAACTGCCCCCACCTCGATCGTACAGCCTAAAGGAGCCATCGATCGCAGCATCGGAGAATTTTGCTCACTGTGCAAACCCAGATAGATATGGATAGTTGGATCCAGGCTGCTTAGGTAAGCTGCCAAACGGAGGTTCGCTGGACTATCGCTAATCGGTATAATTGTCATACCCATATTAGCAGTGGTACTATGCAAATCAAAAATGGCATCTACTGGCTCAGAGCCACCGGCTCCATAGCGAGCACAGAGCTGCTTAGCCAAATTATTCTCATACCCAGTTAATTCTAGATTAGCCAAATCATGTTGATCGAAGCAGCGATTTAAATCTCGATCAATATAGCGACAAGTGTGTTCGATCGCCCGAGGATTAGCCAACAAACAAACTGTTTCAAAACTCTGCCGCTGCACCAAATGAGCATATCTTAAGAATTTCTTGACCAACATCACTCCGGTCAATTCATTGCCATGAGTACCACCCACGATCGCCACTCGCTTGATTTTCATAGTCATAAATTTATTTTGTACAGGTACAAGCTCATTTTTTCAAATATATCCCAAAATGGCTAGAGCCAGTTTTGGCAAAAGTGAACCCAAACAAATTGATATAGGCCACATAGCTTGAAGCTGTGTGGCCTACAACTTCAAGCCACCCCTTCTTGCTGAAACATCTGCTGCAAAGCTTTCTGTAAACGGGCGTTGGCACATAGACTGAGGTTCCATTTGCTATTGATAGCCAAAATGACCAGCTCAGTAGCTTCTAGCATATCTCTGGATCTATGGAATTGAGCGCGACTGATGGTAGTAATCTCCGGGATAAAGTAATCTTCGACCATTTGGAGGTAAGCTGCGTCAATTGCCTTGAACTGTTTACTGCGCACTGCAACATCAATAATTTGACAAATAATGCGTCCCCGCCGTCTTTTGATCGTAGAAGCTGAGACTTGTTGATATACAGCCACCTGGCGATCATTATAGCCCAATGCGTTCAGGCACAACGCTTCTAGCTGTACTCTGGGCAAGTAATCAAGCTGATGATATACCTTGGTTTTGAGTTGTATTGCTTGCTGTTGACGTTCTTGATCGATCAGTTCATCAAAAGTATCAGCATAGTTATCTGCACTCAATCGATGGATAAATTCGCAGTTGTTGTTGTCTCCAGCACACTCATTTAATGATACCATGCGGCTATTGCCGTAATTCCGCACGCAGCAACCAAGCTCTTCCAAACGTTTCTTGGTTTCGATCAGACTACAGGGCGATTCTTTTTTCGCTGCTAAGTTTTGCTGGTAAGACTTATGGAGCCTGAGATAATCAGCCTCTTGGGGTTGGCTAGAGCTAAACTGTTTGTTGGTAATGGCATCTTTTAGCGATCGATGCAGAATGAGCATGTCAGCAAGCTGCATAATTCCGCCTCGTTTAAGAGCTTCACCAACTTGGATTGTGGAGCAGCGCTTTAGTAACCCCAGATTGGTGCGCTTAAATTCTTTCGCTCCTTCATGTCCACGAATGCTGCCTATTAATAAATATTGGTGTTTTTTCTTAATGAAATGCTGGAAAGGATGTTTACTAGCCTGGATCTCAGCGTCAGGCAAACACCATTCAATATCAGAATACTTCTGCCAATCAAAGCCCTCAATCAGATTAATTGGCTGCCCATCAGACTTAGGTGCAATAATCTCCATGATGCTCATCTGCAATAGGCTATCAAAATCAATGTTGGCATTGGGATGATACATATTCAACGGTGTCCAGATCTCGACGCGGATGCGATATAAATTAGCCGGAGACAATATTGTCCAAGCCGCAAATGCCTGTAAAGCTGATATCACCTGCTTATCTATAACATTGCGCTGACTGGCCGCTGGCATCTGACCCAATAGTCGTAATAATATTGCTAGGAATTCTGCAACAGTTGTATTAGTTGCACCTATTGAATTAATGAACTGATCAAAGCCTGCTAAACAGATCCACTCTATCCATTCAATGTGCGAGAAACTAGTAATACGGGGTAGGCGGCGAAAAATATCTTTAGTAATCACGATTCACCTCTGGAGATGTCTAAGTATGTCTATCATTTTTCCATGCACATCTATAGAGGTCTAGAACCAGTTTTGGAGAAAAGTGAACTTAAAAAGTGAGCCTAAACTGACCTTCAGTGCTGACTGATCATTAATTTTCCAAACCTAATTACCCAGATCTCCCTTGGCTGGCAAATCTTTGGGGTAGATGTTTTGGGGAGTCATGGAGCAAGCTTAGAAGCAACTACCAATAAACGCACGATCGATTTCAGTAGAATTATCTACAGATAATCACCAGATCTATGACCGAAATTGATCAATAAAAACGGAGAAAATTACAAAGTACTCAAAACTTTTTAATCCATTCCAACAAAATCGGATTCACTAAATCTGGAGCATCATCTTGAGGGCAGTGGCCGACTCCGGGTAAAGCAATGAATTCCTGCACTGCCGGATATTTAGCAAACTCTCGACCCAGTTCGATCGGTTCCCACGGATCATCTGCACCCCACAGAAATATCGTAGGACAACTAAGGTGAGGCAATAAATCTTCGGGTAATGGCCCTTGAGAGTAGGCGGTAAAAGCCAAAAACACATCAGCAGCGCCCAGATCTGCCGCTGGTTTCATCAAAATATCCACTAGTTCATCAGTGACAGATTCTGGGCGACCATAGGCTTGCAGCAAAATCTTTTTGACTGTTGCTGGTTTTGCAAGCTGGTTAAAAAAGAAATAGCCGATCGATTTATTCTGTAAAACCTGCTGCAATATTGGTGCTCCCACTCGCTTATACCAAGGCTGAGTGAGCTGCTTGCGCTCATGGAGCAGTCGCAGTGAGCAATTGAGCAATGCCAATCCTTGAACTAATTCTGGTTCATCAACAGCCGCCTGCATGGCCACCACACAGCCGATCGAGTTAGCAATTAATAAAACCGATGAGCCAATCACTTCTCGACAAAAATCTCGCACCAAAGCACTCCAAGTCTCAAAGGTATAATCGATCTCACTACCAGGAGTGGGCTTAGCAGATGCTCCAAAACCAATTAGATCGATCGCGTAGCAGCGACAATCATCAGACAACGCTGGGATATTTTTGCGCCAATGACCAACTCCGGCACCAAAGCCATGAATCAATAGCACCGGGACTCCTACTGTTCCTTGCTGCCAATAATTTATGGGGTATCCGCGCCACACCCAGGTTTGGTTGGCGATGCTTGGTTGGTCGGCGATCAAAGAAGTCATAGAGAAATAAGAAGAAGACTATTTCCTTAAGGTAAAGAAAATCGAGGAAGTTCGCAATATAAGCTGCATAACTTATTTTGATTGTCAGGAGGCCGTTAGCTCATAGTGATGGTTTGACTGGCAGCAAAATAAAAAGGGCTAGCGATCGCTAGCCCTTTGTCTATTAACTAATCAGTGATTTTTAGAATCGATCGGAAACAGTAAAGTCCGCAGCAGTTAGCGCTGGGTTGCCAGTTACCTTGGCAAAAGCAGCTCCCTCACCCAAACCAGCATCAGTGCCGTTGGTGTTGTAGAACAAGGTGCCAGTACTTTGACTGTAGACAATCTTGGCAGCACTAATTGCTGCTGAGGCATCATCTAGCACCGCAGCAAAATCTGCCACATTGAGAGCTGCTGGGAAAGCTGGATTACTGCCAATTGTGAGGGCAGTGAAAGTCGGTAAAGATAGTTCGATCGTATCTTGACCAGTTGTAAAGTCAGAAATCGTATCGAGACCCATGTTGGCACTGACAAAAGCCCGGAAATCAAAACCGAAACCAAAGATATCTCGACCTTCGCCACCGGTTAGTGCGTCATCACCAATAAAGCCGGTGAGTCGATCGTTGCCTGCACCGCCCAGAATGGTGTCATTACCTTCGTTGCCATACAGAGTATCGTTACCGGCACCACCATCGATCGAGTCATTCTCGGCTTCACCAAAGATGAAGTCGTTTCCACCGTCACCTAGCAAGGTATCGGCACCAGTACCGCCGGATAGGTTGTCATTACCATCCCCCGCAGCGATCAAATCGTTGCCTACACCACTAAGTAGCTGATCGTCACCAGCACCACCAAACAATTGGTCATCACCATCGCTGCCAAATATCTGGTCATTACCAGCACCGCCGGTCAATGTATCATTGCCATCGCCGCCATCAATGGTATCGTTACCACCAGCAGTGGTAATTTGGTCGTTACCCAAACCACCATTGACAGTGCGGTTAGTATTGCCAGTGGCCGTCAGCACATCGTTACCACCGCCGCCAGTAAAGCTCTGAATGACCTCAACGCCAGTAATGCTGCTCACTCCCTGAAGGCTGATCCCGGTTAAGTTCACCGCATCTAAATTGAGACTAATGGCATTAGTGGTTTCGGCAGCGATCGCGCTGAGCAAGGTATCATTGCCAGCACCACCATCGATTGAGTTATTAACAAATTCAAAGCGACCAATGACAAAGGAGAAACTGCCGATCGAAATTGTGTCATCACCAGCACCAGCATCGATCGAGTTGTTGCCAACCCCAACGGTTAAACGGTCATTCCCGTCACCACCACTTAAACTGTTGCTACCAGAGAAGTCTGTGATAGTATCATTGCCCACACCGCCAGCGAGAATATCATTACCCTCACCACCATCGATGAAATCGTTACCGGCATCACCGCTAACACTATCATTACCGGCATCTCCAAAGAGGTTGTCGTCACCATCACCACCAATAAGGGTGTCTAAACTGCCCCCACCATTGAGAGAATCGTTACCAGCACCACCATTTAATTGGTCATTGCTGTCATTACCATTCAGCGAGTCGTTACCCAGGCCACCATCGAGAATGTCGTCGCCAGAGTTACCAAACAAGTTGTCATCTCCGTCGCCACCCGCCAATTGATCGTTACCGTCTTCGCCGAATACAATGTCATTACCCGTGCCAGCGTCAATGGTGTCAGCACCGCTACCACCAGAGATATCGTCGCGGCCAGCGCCACCAGCCACTATATCGTTGTCGTCGCCGCTAAATAGCCGATCGTCACCGTCGCCACCATCTAGCTGATCACTGCCGGTTTCACCGAATAAGACATCGTTACCAGCCCCGCCGTTGATCGTATCGTTACCATCATCGCCAGCCAGATTATCGTTGCCAGTACCGCCAGTAATGCTGTCATTACCTCTGCCGGTGTTGATGGTATGGTCTGTCTGACCAGTTGCCGAAATCACGTCATTGCCAATACCAGTGGTGATATTTCTCACCTGCTCGACATTTTGAATAGATGTGAAGTTAGGCACATTTAGCCCAGTGAAACTGGCATTGTCTAAATTCAACACCACTGCCGCAGTCGCCGCCGATAAATTGGCATTAGTCAATAAGTCAATGCCATCCCCACCATCG
Organism: Synechococcales cyanobacterium; assembly: GCA_043721015.1. Classification (GTDB taxonomy): domain Bacteria; phylum Cyanobacteriota; class Cyanobacteriia; order Cyanobacteriales; family Chamaesiphonaceae; genus JAAFHZ01. The sequence goes on from JAYSRP010000121.1 coordinate 29,868, forward strand.
ATCGAGTTGATGCCTGCAAAAACATCGAAGGTATCATTTCCAGCTCCACCATTTAAGACATTGGTGCCAGTTCCCCCATTCAGAGTATCATTGCCATCACCGCCACTGAGAGTGTCGTCACCGTTACCACTAACAATCGAGTCGTTACCAGCATCGCCGTTAAGCAGGTTGTTACCAGCTTCATCAAAGATACTATCATTGCCAGCTCCAGCCGAAATTGAATCGTTGCCAGCACTACCAAAGAGCTGATCATTACCCTCTCCCCCATCGATCGAGTCATTGCCTTCTTCACCATAAATGATGTCGTCACCAGCGTCGCCAAGTAGTGTATCAGCACCGCTGCCACCAGCGATCGAGTCATTACCCAAGCCACCAGTCACCGAGTCATTATCATTACCGCTGAGCAAGGTATCACCACCAGCTCCACCCAGCAAGGTGTCGTTGCCCCGCTCGCCAAAGATGAGATCGTCGCCACCATTACCAGTCAAGAGGTCGTTACCATCATCACCGGCAAGAATATCATTGGCCTCACCAGCCGTGACTCGGTCATCACCAGCACCACTGTTAATCGATCGATTCAAAACGCTTCCACTGTTTACGGTAATTACGTCATTACCACTGCCAGTGCGAATATCTTGGATGGCTTCAATTCCCGTAATCGACTGAATGCCTCTGGCCGCGATTTGAGTCAGGTCTATACTATCTAAGTTAATGGTTAAAGCCGCAGTACGAGTTCCTAAATCGGCAAAAATCAAGGTATCTAGACCAATGCCACCATCTACAACGTTGTTACCAGCACTGTCCGCCGCGATTTGATCATTACCGGCTCCACCATTAATGGTGTTGTCGCCTAGGTTGCCGTTCAAAAAATCGTTGCCGCTGCCACCGTCTAGCACATCGTTACCATCATCTCCAAAAATAGTATCATTGCCTTCACCGCCGTTGATGGTGTCGTTGTCATTGCCACCAGACAGAAAATCATTACCAATATTTCCTTCGACTAGATCATTGCCATTGGCACCGTATAACTGATCGTCACCAGCTCCGCCAGTAATTTGGTCATTATCTTGCTCTCCATCGATAATATCGTTGCCGCCGCCACCGGCTAAGGTATCTTGACCTGCGCCACCAAAGATGGTTTCATTGCCGTCACTGCCCGTAACTAGATCGTTGCCTGCATTGGTGCCAATGAAGCGATTGACTGCTCGGCCAGCAGTAATTACATCATTACCATCGCCAGCCGTAAAGTTGCGAATAGCCTCAACGTTAACAATATTGGCTCCACCAAGAATCCCTAATGTACCAAAGTTAACGTTATCAAGAGTTACCGATATCCCGGTTGTGTTACCAGGTACAGATAAACTGATCGAATTAATAATATCAAAACCGATCCCTCCATCTATCCTCGAACCAGCATTGGGAGTGTAGTTAAACTGGTCATCTCCAGCTCCACCATTTAAAGTGTTATTACCATCACCACCAACCAAGGTATCATCATCATCGCCACCATCGAGTAGGTTATTACCATCGACACCGTCGAGAAAATCTTTACCAGTTCCGCCGCTGATGGTGTCATTAGTCTGTGCTGTGCCAACAGAGAAGCTAAAATCACCAAACAAGACATCATCACCACTACCACCATCAATGCTATCGTTGCCAGCACCACCTTGAACAAAGTCATTGCCAGCAGCGCCTCTCAGTATGTCGTTTCCATCAGAGCCTTCAATACTGTCATTGCCAGCTCCTCCGTCGATCGTGTCATCGCCAGATCCTCCATTGATATTGTCATTGCCGGAGCCGCTAGTGATTCGATCTTTGCCATCCCCCGTCTGAATAGTCCTTGATTCGCTACTGCTAGCTGTCACTATATTATCGGCGATACCATTGCTGGAAAAATCCCGAATTCTTTCGATATTGACAAATGATTGTATACCTAGAAGATCTTTAACAACTATAGAGTCTGGGTTGTCTAGGTCAATCGTGATGGGATTGAGAGAACCGTTGAGAGAACCATTGACAGATAGTTGCTCAAAGGTGTCAATGCCATCACCACCATCAATAACTGTGCCACTACTATTGAAGCCGGAATTAAAGAAGCTAATAGTATCGTCACCAGCACCACCATTGAGCACATTATTATTGTCAGAGAAGCTGAATTCTACTAAAAGGTCATTACCAGCCCCGCCATTCAGGGTGTCACTTCCAAAGCCACCGCTAATAGTGTCGTTACCAACTCCGCCAGTTATTAGATCATTGCCATCACCACCTTCAATTGAATGATTTACGGTGTTATTAGCATCACCACCAGCAGTGATTGTATCATTTAAAAAGCTGCCGCTGAAATCTCGAATGCCTTCAATATTTTGAATGACGACAGTAGGAATACTGATCTGGCTAAAGTTCACATTGTCTAGATCAATATTGTAAGGAGTGTTTTGAAATCTATCTAATCGATCGATTACATCAAAGCCACTGCCTCCGTCTAGTATATTTTGGCCTCCAAAAAATCGAGATTGACTGAGAAGAAAAACATCATTACCAGCACCACCATTGAGCGTATTGTTACCACTGCTTCCATTGAGCGTATCGTTACCAAGTCCGCCGCTGATCAGGTCATTACCTCCCTGCCCGTTAATAGAATGTCCGACAGTACTGTTACCAGTAGCTGTGATCGTATCAGCACCTTCTGCACCATCAAAATTTCTAATCCCTTCAACATTTTGAATAGATTGAATACCAATAGCGTTGGTGTTTAGAGTGGTGAAATTAACATTATTGAGATCAACTGATAGCGGATCGTTGCTGAAAAAGGGTAGTCTGTAGGACTGCAACAAGTCGAACCCTTCCCCACCATCGATAGATAGACCATTCCCAAACCCATTATCTAGATTAAAAGTATCATCACCCAGTCCGCCGTTGAGGGTAGAGTTAACGAAAGATCCAGAAGCAATCAATAGATCATCTCCGGCATCTCCACTGAGGAGGTCAGAGCCGCCATTACTAGTGATCTGATCATTGCCTGCTCCACCGGTCAGAGTATCATTGACAAATCCACCATTAATGGTATCGTTTCCGGCTAAGCCATCGATTAAATTACTCTCATTAAGATTGCCATTCAGTAAGTCGTTTCCTGCGGTGCCAGTAATATTTGCCATGAGATTTCAGTTTTAGTAATTTTATTGGATTTTTATATTTAATGTCTTTCTAGCACCCCATTCGAGGGGATATTAACATTTCCTAGTAAATTTATCCATCAGGAATCGTGCATTACCAGCAGAATACCTGATTATTTGACGATCTGGGACTTAAACATCAGTATTATGGCGGATTAATTAGAAGGTGCCCACTGACACGTAAAATGTGGAAATCTAGTCCGCATCAAAATTCCTAATGCTCAATCCCGTTATTTGGCTTCAGGCTCAGCATCACCGCTGGATTGCCGGTGTTTTGCTGGCTGGTCTTACTGTCCGGCTAATCATTGCCATCTTTTTGCCGATCGGCTTCGATGAAGCCTATTACTATGTTTATACCCTACATCCAAGCTGGAGCTACTTTGACCACCCTCTCTTAGTTTTCTTTACCGCTGGCTTTGGCACTTGGCTGACTGGTGCTGTGAATCCTTTTACTCTACGTTTGGGAACTCTGTTGGTTTTTACCGGAGCTTTAATTTTTTTATACAAAACTGCGGAACGTTTGTTCGATCGACAAGTTGCCCTCATCGCCCTGGGATTAGCTTCTTTGATGCCAATTTTAACCGTGGCTTTTGGTTCTTTAGCTCAGCCCGATGCGCCACAGATATTTTTTTGGATGGCGACTCTCTGGTTAGCGGTGATCGAGTTTTTTCCTAGTACCCCTTATAAACCCACTTATCGCATAGCACTCATTGGTTTGTTAGTGGGCTTGACCTGTTTAGCTAAATATCATGGATTTTTACTTGGGACTTGTCTGATTGGTTTTTGTTTGAGTAGCCCCAATCATCGCCGAGTATTGACATCTCCTTGGGTGTTATTAGCCAGCTTGGTATTTGCCCTGACTATTTCGCCGATTTTGTATTGGAACTCTGAGCATAACTGGGCTTCGATCGTCTTTCAATCTAAGCGGGCTGTTCCCAATGCTAGCTATAACTGGGAAACTTTTTTCCTGACTTTTTTAGTTCATATGGTATATGTTTTTCCTTCGATCGGCTTTCCTTTGATTTGGTCGCTGGGGCAAAATATCCGTTCACAGTTTAGTAAAAAAGATGCTGATCCTCGCCAAGGTCAAAAACTTTTAGTTTTATGGCTATCTGCTCCAATTATTGTGGCCTTTGCAATTATTGCTGGCTATCAGCAAGTGTTACCGAGCTGGCCAATGGCTGGTTATATGACTGCTAGCATGTTGTTGGCGGAGAAATCACTGGGTTGGTTTACTGATTATCCCCGCCGTTTTTGGAATTGGCTGATTGTGACGGCGGTGTTGATTCATCTTCTTTTGGCGATCGCTTTGTCGCACCTGACGTTGGGGACAGCTCAGCAGCCTAGTAATAATGCGATCGGTGGGGGATTTTTGACTTTTGAGGCCGATAATTCGGTGCAGTTAATTGATGTGAGTCAGTTACAACGGAAGCTGAAAGATAATCCAGCGATTATGACGGCGCTCGAACAGGCCGATTTTATTTTTATTAATCGCTATTTTCCCAGTGGTCAGTTGGCGATGGCACTACATTCTATTACAAAGAAACCTTTGACTTGTTTTGATGAAGATTTACGGGGCTTTGCCTATTGGTCTACAGCTCAAGAATGGGTTGGCAAAAATGCCGTTTATATTGGTTCAGAAACTTTTGGGGTAAACGAAGATGTGGTGAAACCCAAAGGGACTGTTTCCACAAAACCAGAGGTAGCTTATGAGCCGTTTGAAAACTATTTTGTCAGCATCAAGAAAATTGCCACAATTCCTCTCACCCGAGGAGGAGTCGTTACTCAAACCTGGCAGGTCTATAACGCCAAGCAACTGTTGAAGCCATACCCTCGCCCCTACGGATTGGATATTGGTAAATGATTCCGATTTTGTGAGGGTAGCGATCTAAACCGGGACAATTTGAGATGGCTCTTGCTTAACTTAAATAGCATAAAAGCTTACTCTATAAGATGAAAGTCAAAACTACTACAGGGTAAGCTGTTCCAGCTTAAATTAGTGTTCGTAATCTTAATTTTATGTCGAATTTCCAAAGATTTTTGATAAAACTCGATCGCTCTTTGATATTGTCCTAATAAATCAAAAATAAGACCCAAATTATTGAGAGACTTTGCTTGGTCATCAAAATCGCCAAGTTCGTGCTGAATTTCCAAAGACTTTTGAAGAAGTTCAATTGCTCGTTGGTATTGTCCTATCGATCCGTAAATACTTCCCAAATTATTGAGAGATTTAGCTTCTCCACTTCGATCTTCAATTTCATGTTGAATTACCAAAGATTGTTGTTGAAATTCGATCGCCTGTTGGTATTGTCCTAAAAACCTGGAAGCATAGCCCAAATTATTGAGAGCCATAGCTTCGCCATTTCGATCTCCAATTTTTCGCCAAATATCTAAAGACTGTTGATAAATGTGAATTGCATCATGGCAAAGAGATAGAGTGCATAAGAAATTGCCAAACTGAAATAGTATATTCGCCAGAGCAGATTGCTTATTTAGTTCTCGATAACGATTAATTGCGTTTCTAAAAGCATCGGTTGCTTGTTGTTGCTCAAATTCTAAATCTATCGATTCACCTCTAGCAATGCGTTTGGCATAAATTTCTGCTAGCTTTGCGTAGAGCGTAGCTAAATTGGGTGATGTTGGATTCTTTGACTCTAATTGGTGAATTTCGGAAAGAATCTCTGCTGGAGGTGGGATAAAATCATCATTGTTTTGAAGATCGAACAATCTTTTGGGTGGATTCAGATCTTGCACTACTGGAATGATTGGTTCATCAGATGCTTCTGATTCAAAGAGTAATACCGCTTTGCGCCAACTCCAAAAATCCGGTGCGCACTGGCTCATTGCCTGCAAAATCGGATATGTTACCCACAATACGATCGGATAGCGAAATTCCCGTAGTCCTTCGCGCGTCCATTGTAAATAGCCAAAAAACTTATCGAGATCGCTCTGCGCATCTGCTGCTCTTGTTTTTACCCGCAATAGCCATTCTGCTCCCGTAACAGTCACTACTACACCATCTTGGTTTTCGATTCCTAATTTCGCTAAACCAGCACGTAAACTCGGTTCCATCCCCAAGATAATCCGCTCGGCGCGAATTTGCGATTGTTTGGCTTCCTGTTCATACTGCTCGATCATCCGTTGTCGCAGTGCTAAATCATCACAAGCTACGATAATCAAAGCTAATTGCCCTTGACTATTTTCGATTAGGGAAATCAGACTCTCGTAGGTAGCCTCATTCGAGTTTATGACAGATTCAGGGAATTGCGTCATGATAATATCCCTTCCTGTATGAGCAAATTTCGAACAATTGGATTTAAGTCATACCATAATTTTGCATTGCAATACTCTAATACATATAATCCATGTAACAAATCTAAAAACCGCTTGTCTTCAGTATTTTGGGGTTTAAATTCTTGATAGATTGCCTTCAGCATCTCAAAATCAATTCGCCCTAATGCTCTGGAGTATTCAATCTGCAATTCTGTCTCTATACTACTAAAAATATGGCGATCAATCTTAACTTCTGGTTTATTCCATTGTTGTCGTCTAATCTGTCCACGTAACTCTAACTTGACTTGATCACAACAGCGATCAGCGATCCGAATTAACTCCCGCAACACCCCACCACTAAGGAGAATCAGATCTTGCTGGACATCAGGCTCGATCGAGTTTGGTGGTAGTCTTCGTTGCAAAATTTCTGAGAATACGCTCACCCAAGCCGGATCTGGAACCCGATCTGACTTGCGGACATCAGCTTTACTGAAAAATTTTGTCACCTCCATCATGTAGATCTTCTTGACATAGGTATTGATGCTTGCCATAATCGAAACTTCTCGGAGCGTGGCGATCGGCAACGTATAAATAATAATCGAATTGGGATCGAGCAAAGACTGAATATTTTTACTGAAAATCGTTTCTACTACGCTCAAATCTAACTTGTCAATGTCATCGATAATTACGACTACTTTTTGACCTGTGGCACTTTCAACGTGAGATTGTAATTCATTAATCTTTTCTACTAATTCCGAGATTTTTCGAGCAAAATCGACCGAGATTTGTTTGCGAGTTTCTGAGCTGATTTTTAACTTTGACTTGATCTGTGCCAAAAGCTGCATCAGAATCGGAATACCACCTGTTGCCTTTATCTCTGCATTGACCTCAATTGCGCTTTCTACTGCTTGAGTTTCAGTTTGAGTATGTTTCCCCAACCATCGATAAAACTCACGTTTAATTCCAGGCTGGAGCCGGATCGATCGCTTTTCTGCTTCTTCTAGTAACTGTAATGCCATTGAAAACAAGATATTCACATGATCCACCGCTGATCGCTCGATTGTATCGGAGATCGAATACATCACCACAAAATACCGCCCCGTATCGGTGAGCCTCAATCCCAATTCAGCTAACAGCGTCGATTTGCCACAGCCCCGATGCCCAGTAAAGATCAACTTATTATCTCGCTCTGGGCTATCTTCGATCGCTTGCTCCAATTTATCGATCTCATCTGTCTGATATTCCACCCCCAGCCGCGCCCAATCTGCTCTGGTGACAAGCGGATCGAGCTGAAGATTTCGCCCTGCTTCGCGGAAAATTTCTAACTGAGCTTGCAGTGCATCGAGATTGGACATAAGACCAGATTTCCCTTGGATTACTTTATCTATTCTAGCCAAGACTTTAGCTTCGGCGACTAGAGCATCTTCTGATGGATGCCATACGAACAGGATTAGAGCTTTGAATCTATTGATAACCGACTGCTTTGATGGCTTCTTCGATCGCCAGAGCTACATGGGTCCAATGGGTGCCGCCTTGGCAAAAGGCTACATAGGGTTCTCGTAAGGGGCCATCGGCGGAGAATTCGGAGGTGCTGCCATCGATAAAGGTGCCTCCGGCCATTACCAATTCATCGGCGTATCCCGGCATGGGGGCGGGGATAGGATCGAGATAGGAGCCGATCGGGGAGTATTTTTGAATAGTGCGGCAAAAGGCCAATAGTTTTTCGGGGGAGCCAAAGCGAATCCCTTGGATCACGTCCCGGCGGGGGGCAAAGGGAGCGGGGTTGACAGGGTATCCCAATTTGTCAAAGACATAGGCCGTAAGATGATTGCCCTTTTTGGCCTCACCGACCATCTGGGGTGCTAAAAACAATCCTTGGAACAGTAGACGGTTTTGATCATAAGTGGCACCGCCAGAGCTGCCAATGCCCGGTGCGGTGAGGCGACAGGCGGCAGCTTCTACTAGATCTGCTCTGCCTGCTACATATCCGCCGCTGGTGACAATCGTCCCCCCAGGATTTTTGATCAGGGAGCCAGCTATCAAATCGGCACCGACAGCGGGTGGCTCGCGGTTTTCGATGAATTCTCCATAGCAGTTGTCCACGAAACAGACGGTGTTGGGGTTTTGGGCTTTCACTAGTTTGACAATGCGGCCAATGTCATTGATCGACAGTGAAGATCGCCAAGCGTAGCCACAAGAGCGCTGAATCAGCACCAGCTTGGTTTCTGGCCGAATTGCGGTAGCCAAGGCATCCCAATCTATCTGTAAATCTTCAGCCAGCGGCAGTTCTCGATAACTCACCCCAAAATCTTTTAGAGAACCCTGGTTTTGGCCTCTAGAGCCAATTACTTCTTCTAAGGTGTCATAAGGTGCCCCGGCTACTGCCAGCATTTCATCGCCCGGTCGCAGAACTCCAAACAAAGCGCAGGCGATCGCGTGGGTGCCAGAAACAAACTGCACTCGCACGGCAGCGGCTTCGGCTCCCATTAAATCGGCGAACACTTTATCCATGGTCTCGCGGCCTAGATCGTCGTGCCCGTAACCGCTGACGCTGCTAAAGTGATGCACGCCGACCCGGTGATCACGGTAAGTTTGTAAAACTCGATGCAGATTTTCCTTGACTTCATTATCAATACCGACAAAAATTTGTAATAGGGCATCTTGTGCCTCGCGGATAAGATCTGAGCTGTTCATGCCATGACAAGGTTTAGTGCAGATGTTATTTTCGCGCAATTGTGACCACCATTTGAAATTCAGGATGACGGAATGACTGTTGCTGCATCGAAAAAGCTCGCCCTCGACTGGGGTGTGATTGGTTTCATGTCTATTATTCACATTGGGGCGGTGCTGGCATTTTTACCGCAGTTCTTTAGTTGGCAAGGAGTAGGAACGGCGCTGTTTTTACACTGGATTAGCGGTGGTTTGGGAATTACGCTCTGCTGGCATCGGATGCTTTCACACAAAAGCTTTCAGACTCCCAAGTGGTTAGAGTACTTTTTGGCTTTTTGCGGTACTTTGGCAATGCAGGGTGGCATTATTTGGTGGGTGGGGATGCACCGCCATCACCATTTACATTCCGATAAAGATGTAGATCATCATGATTCTAAAAAGGGCTTTTGGTGGAGCCACATGCAGTGGATGTTCCACGAAGTGCCTGCTGAGAAGGATGTTGATAAGTTTACCAAGGACATGGTCAACGATAAGTTTTACCAATTTTTAGATAAGTACTTTTTGCCGGTGCAGATCGCTTTAGGCGTAGCCCTGTATTTTATTGGTGGTTGGTCGATCGTCTTTTGGGGAATCTTTGCCCGCTTGGTGTTGGTATATCATTGCACTTGGTTAGTGAACAGCGCGACTCACAAGTTTGGCTATCGCACCTATGAAACTGATGATAACTCCACTAATTGTTGGTGGGTAGCAGTAACAACTTATGGCGAAGGCTGGCACAATAACCACCATGCTTACCAATATTCGGCACGTCATGGCATGAAGTGGTGGGAGTTTGATATTACTTGGTTGACTATTCGATTATTGCAAATTCTGCGTTTGGCTAGCAATGTGAAGCTCGTTCAAGAATAGTCTTACTAAATGCCAACAGTCGAAAAAGCTGGTGGAACTTGTTTCCACTGGCTTTTTTGAATATTTTTAGCTCTTATGTGCTCAACGGCATGAGAATGCTAATCAATAAATTCAGCGAGGTATATATCATATGTCTACGCACTAGCTGAGAGCATACTTTAATCAAAAGCTGCTTCTGTCTATCGCAAGGAAGACTGAATATTAGTTGGAGTCTTAACTTAAAGCTAGACAAGAACTTTAAGGATAGCCTTGAAAGATACTCATTCCCAGGTTATGACTCAATCAAATCAACATATCATAGGGCATAAACCATATACCTTTTTCCAAGATTCGGAAATTGAGGATTGGTTTAAGAAAAATCATACACTTTCTTATTTGAAATTTAAATCTAAAATTGAACCATTAGAAGAGAGGATCTACAGATGCCAGACTAAGTCTTAAAAATCTACCCAAAAGCATTGATGAATCACTTGCAACATATGAAAAGCAAGGATTATCTCAGACAGTTACAAAACTCAAGCTTTACAATGAGTTACTCTAGAAATTTTTTAATACTTGACTCCCAATCGATCGAGCATCGTAGCCCGCGCCCGATCGGCAATAAACGGATTTTTAGGAATCAATGGCCTGTGCGAATAAGTGGCGATCGCATTGTGATAAAAAGCCCCATCGGTTCTATCTTGGGCATTTTTGCCCAGCAACTGGGGTGAGCCACAGGTAAAGACCCCCGGCGCACCAGCATCTAGCTTGCGGCGAATCGCCTCGGTCTTAGCACCTTTGGAAATATGTCGTGTTGGTGAATTGAGTGTTTTTAGTAGTTCTCGACCGATTACTTCAGCTAATGAAACAGGGACTGCATTACCCAGTTGCCGCATTGCTTCTCCCCAAACACCTTTGATCACAAAATTAGCAGGGAAAGTTTGGAGTATTTTTGCTTCATGGACAGTAAAGTACCGCACCTGTCTATCAGCAAAACGTATCATATTCTCGCCCCCAGGCACCCCATGATCTCCGGCCTTAATGGTTTTAGCTGGTAAATCGAGGATACTGCCGGTATGTCCGGGATAAATTTTTGCCCCATCTCGAAAGACATGATCAATAATTCCATGATTAGACTGCGGTGCGGGGAGATTCCGTAGGGCATCGCGGACAGTTTGCCAAGGCATAGATAATGGAGCAAAGAAACCATGCTGATCCTTGATTTTAGCAACTTTAGCTATTGTTAAAGGGTCTATGGATGGGCGCTCAGATTCGGGTATTTTATGGCGATCCCAATATGATTGAGTAATATGCGTATCCCAAAATAATCTTTCTGCCGAATGGGTTGGAGCCGGAAATGACCAAACACCAGGTAAATCGGCTCTGATACCAACAATTACTACTCGTTCGCGCTTTTGTGGCACTCCATAATCTGCGGCATTGATCAGCTTAAAAGATACTTTGTATCTGGTTTCTGGGTTAGACCATTGACTCACATTGCGGAGATCTATCAGGTGTGATTGCCAATCAGAGCAGTCTGCAGCAGTATGACTAGGGTAGGTTAATCGCAAGATGATATATTCAAAATAATCTGCAAATGCGGCTCTTAGTAACCCTTTCACATTCTCAAAAATAAATGCTTTTGGCTTCAGTCTTTCGATCGCCTTAATTGCATAGGGAAACATATCACGATTATCTTGATTGCCCCGATGCTTACCACCCAACGAAAATGGCTGACAAGGTGGTCCACCGGCAACAATATCAATATTATTTACGCTGCTCAAATCAAAATCTTTAATGTCTCCTAAAAAAACCTTGCTTGCATCAAAATTTTCACAGAGAGTATCGCATGCATTTCTATTTAACTCTACCAAGGTCGAATGCCGGAATCCAGCTAGCTCCAATCCTTTAGCTAGACCACCTGCACCTGAAAAAAGTTCTAGGGAATTCATTGTTGATCTCCCATTTTTTGCAGATGCTCTGCAATTTTAGAAGAAATGCTGGCTTCCGATCGAGGAACTCCATTACAGCGATCGGCCCAAGATCTACCTGGATGAATAACATCCCAATCTGATTTAGCTTGCTCATAGCGTCCTCGACCAGGATCATGGTTGCCAAACCCATCTACGACAACATTCCAAAGTGGCTGATTGAGCTTAATCAAAGATGCCTCAACAGTACTAATCATGTCAGAGCTTTCATCTTCAAAAATGACAAAGCGGCACATGAACTCTTCAGCCGACAGCCCAGATCCTATCTGAATACTGCGATCGTGTTCCTTCAAACGATTATGCAGTTCCCGCGATTGTTTCAGCGCATTATGCGAAAGGCGTGCCTGTCGCCATCCTTTCGGGACAGCTTTGCCAACATAGATAGGGTAATTGTATGCGAGACGATTAAGCTCGGCATACTTTCGATACAGATGATTCTCGCCAGTATAGTAGAGTGCATAAACACCTGTGCCCATAAAAACTTCGGAGGGCGGCAGAGGATGAACAGGAGTTCCATTGAAAAATCTAATAGCATCTTTGACTAACTCGACAAAGGCTTCATTTTTGTATGTATGCTTGTTTCTATCAAACGAGATGGGCTTCATTATCGAAAATTGTTGTCTAAATGCCTAAACCTCAATGCAGTCTAGCAGTTAGTCAGCTCTAAGGCAAACTTCGCTAAATAACAAAATACCTAACTTTAGATTATTGATCAGCTCCAAAATTTATTATGATTCTTGGTATGCCTTCCAAATCTTCCCATCCTCAACGCCATGGCTGAAATTAACGGGACGATCGCCCAAGTAGTACACGAAAATAGCACCGATCACTATGTAGTGATTCAGATGGCCAGCGAAGACTTTAGCACCTTTAAAGCTGTAGGAGTCATGCCAGCGCCGCAAAAAGATCTGGATGTGACCCTGTACGGTGACTGGCGCAAACATCCTACCTATGGCGATCAATTTAACTTCACCAGCTACCGCATTGCCGAACCCGTTGGGCGCGAATCAGTGATTGGCTTTTTGGTAACACTGCAAGGCATTGGCAAAAGAATGGCTGCGCGGATCGTTGATCACTTTGGTGATGGCACCTTTCAGATTTTGGAGCGCGAGCCAGAAAGAATGCTGGAAGTCAACGGCATTACCAGCAATAAGCTGGAGAAAATGTTGCAGTCGTACAGCGAAAGCCGCAAACTGCAAAATCTAATCGCCTTTTTAGCTGGCTTAGGAATTACCGCCACCTATGCTGGCAAAATCTACCGAGAATTTGGTGATGAATCGATCAACACCATCAAAAGAGATCCATATTTATTGATCGAACGAGTGCGCGGCTTTGGCTTCAAGCGCGCCGATGATATTGCCCTGAAGACCGGAATTCCGATCGATAGCGCCATTCGTTACCAATCAGCGATCGCCGACACCCTCCGCCAAGCCGCCAAACAACAAGGGCACTGCTTCTTACCTCAATCAGCCCTAATCCGTAGTTGTGCTGACTTGCTTCGTTTGCCCGGTCATCATCCCCAAGCTCCAGCCATCATTGCTCACATTCAAGCTCTATGTACATCTAACGCCCCTGATCGCCGCAGATTAGTCGTAGAAGACACCGATGTTTATTTATGCCGCGCCCATCAAGCCGAGTATCGCTTGGCCGAAAACTTACAAAGCTTATGCGGCACCTTTAAAATCAAAACCGATATCGGCGAATGGATTGCCAAATATGAAGCCGATAACGATATTGGGCTAGCAGTAGGGCAAAAAGAGGCGTTGATCAACGCTGTAACCCAGGGCGTAACTATTATGACCGGGGGTGCTGGGGTCGGTAAAACTGCGACGGCTAAAGCGATCATTGAATTCTGGTTAGATGCTGGCCAGCGAGTGGTAGCTTGCGCCCCTACCGGCAAAGCAGCATTAAGAATTCAAGAAAGTACTGGTTTAGAAGCCCAGACAATTCATCGGTTGCTCGGTTGGATGGGGACTGGCTTTAGCCATAATAGTCGTTATCCTTTAGAGGGCGATTGTTTTATTATTGACGAAGCATCGATGTTGGATTTAGCGATCGCCGATGCTCTGGTTTCTGCTATTCCGCTCTCTGCCCAGGTGCTATTTATTGGCGATGTAAATCAGTTGCCCTCGATCGCTGCTGGTAACGTGTTGCGAGACATGATTCAATCTGAGATTTTTCCAGTAGCCAAGCTTACTAAGGTATTCCGCCAGGCAGCGGCTTCTAAAATTACCCAATGCTCTTATGCGGTGAATGATGGCCAGATGCCAGGGATAGAAGTTGTGACTAAGGCCACTGAGCAGTTTGAGAGCGACTGCGTGTGGATTAAATGTCCGGCAAAAGTTATTCCTAAGGCAACGGAGTGGCTGTTGCGGGAAAAGTTACCCGAGCTGGGGTATCGGCAGGCTGATATTCAATATTTAGCGCCAATGCACAAGTCCGATAGTGGCAATATTGCGATCAATCAATTGGTGCAAGATTTCTGGAATCCGGTGCAGCCCAATAAGCGTAGAATTAAGCAATTTCGGGTGGGCGATCGAGTAATCCAGACCAGCAATGACTATAATCAGTTGGTATTTAACGGCGATATTGGCACGATTGAATCGATCAGCTCGAAAGATGAAGAAATTATCACCCATATTCGTTACCCTGACTGGCAAGAACCCCAAGGAAAGTTAATCGAATACAGCGTGGCGCAGTTAGATAATGTGATGCTGGCCTATTCGATTACGATTCACAAAAGTCAGGGTTCGGAGTTTCCGGTGGTGGTAATTCCGTTGAGTACTGAGCATCATATGATGCTACAACGGAATCTTTTGTATACGGCAATTACGCGAGGACGACGTTTAGTGGTTTTAGTGGGAGAAGATCGAGCGATGCAGCAGGCGGTGAATACGGTGCGATCGATGCGGCGACACACTCGTTTACAGGAGCGATTGCAGTCTTAAGAATCAATAAAACAAAAAACATCAAAGTTGGATCAATTTTGATGTTTTTATTGTGACAGACAAAGAAAGGCAACTTTTACTGAGACAGTTTTAGTCGGACTACCAATGTTTCCCAGCGAGTTTTCCCACATGGTTCGGCGCTTTCGCAGTCGTTGACCTTGGCTCGCTCATAGGTTAGCTTTACACGACGGTTTAAAAATTTATCGGGTTTTTCGCATACGTTAAAATCGGCGCTCAATGTATGTATTTTACCGCCTACATCTCGCAGCTCAATGTAGCACGAAATATCACCATTAGTCATTTTTAAAATCGTACCAGTCCGAGGTAGTTTTTCGGCACTAACTGGCAACGCAGCAAAGGTTATGGCTAAAAGACCCAGTGAACCGATCGCTAATTTTCCCAACATCATATCTCCTCAAAAGTCTATTGCTTACTTTAACAAATTTTCTATTTAGTTAATGATTCTGAGGCTATGGATATTGTTCCCGTCGTTAACTGATTTGCAGTGGTTTTTCTACTGCAAAAGTTATTCTATCCCCTCAATCGGGGCAAACCCTTGGCGTTGAATATTTTCTGTGACGGTGCGCGGATCGAGGAACTGGAGTAAATAATCTGGCCCCCCGGCCTTGGAGCCAACTCCGGATAGTTTGTAACCACCAAATGGCTGCCTTGCGACGATCGCCCCAGTAATACTGCGGTTGATATATAGGTTGCCGACCTCAAATTCTAGCTTCGCTCGATCGATATGGGAGGGAGTACGGGAGTATAATCCACCGGTGAGGGCATAGTTAGTACCATTGGCGATCGCTATTGCTGCATCAAAATCTGCTGCTTTCATCACGGCTAATACTGGTCCAAAAATCTCTTCTTGGCTGATCGGGTCTTGCGGATCTACGTCAGTAAAAATTACTGGGCCGACGAAATATCCTAGCTCTGGCGCTGGTAGCTCTAAAGCCACAGTAGATGTTAGCTTTCCTTGAGTGACTATTGATCGAATTCGCTGCTGTGCGGCCTCGTCGATTACTGGGCCGATCTTGGTACTTGGCTCCGCTGCGTTGCCGATATTCAATGACTTGGTGGCGGCCACCAACCGATCGATAAAGGCATCATAAATCGGTGCGAGTACGATTACGCGGGAACAAGCCGAGCACTTTTGACCACTATAGCCAAAGGCAGAATAGACTACTCCTTGTACGGCCTGGTCTAGATCGGCGCTTTCATCGATTATGATCGCGTTTTTGCCGCCCATTTCTGCTATTACCCGCTTTAGATGCTTTTGTCCTGGTTGCAGAATTGCGGCATTGGCATAGATTTCGCAGCCGACTTCTTGGGAACCGGTAAACACAATCATTTGCACGGCTGGATGTTTTACTAAATGCGATCCTACGGTGGAACCACTGCCCGGTACGTATTGGAACACTCCGGGTGGGATGCCAGCTTCTACTAAAATCTCGCTGAGTTTGGCGGCGATTACGGCTGTGACTGCTGCTGGCTTTAACAGCACGCAATTTCCAGTTACTAGGGCAGCTACGGTCATACCGGTGGGAATGGCCAGGGGAAAATTCCAAGGAGAAATTACCAGCACAATACCTTTGGGCGCGTAGTGGTAGCGATCGGTTTCTCCGGCTACGTCATAGACTATTTCTGGGTTTAGGCGCTCCATTTCTGCGGCGTAGTAGCGACAAAAATCTACTGCTTCGGAGACTTCTACATCGGCTTGCTTTAGGGGTTTACCGGCTTCAAAGACCATCCAGGCATTTAGTTCATGACGACGGGACTCCAATAAATCTGCTGCTCTGCGCAGGATGGCGGTGCGTTCAGATACCGGTGTTTTGCGCCAGGTTTGAAAAGCTTTCTGGGCGGCGCTGATTGCTTGGTCGGCTTGTTCGATGTTAATTTGACCGATCGAACCCACTACTTCTGTTGGGTTTGATGGATTAACTGAGGGGATAGTGATGTTGGTCTGGAACCATTGACCATCTAATAATGGCCAGTAGGTTTGACCAAACTGCTGGCGCACATTTTTTAATGCTGCTGTAGCTTGGGTACGTAAGTTGTCGCTCGCATAGTCGGTGTCAGCGGCTGGATCAATTTGGGTGATTGTTGCCATAGATGCTTTTATGGGTATGGGTTGCACTACGTCATCTAAATCTCCAGATCCCCAGGTAGGTACTGCCAATAATGATTCTAAAGGCGTATCCGATAAGCTTTGCTTAAGGAAAGAGCTGTTTGCGGTGTTTTCTAATAATCGCCGGGTGAGATAGGCCATGCCAGGAATTAGGGTGCCATAGGGGCAATAGACTCGTACTCGTTGACCTTGCTGCGCCAGGGTGGCGGCAAATTGGTCGGCCATGCCGTAGAGCACCTGAAATTCGATGTCTGCCGGGGGGATTTCTAAAGTTTGGGCGATGGCGATGGCTCGGGATTGGGAGCGAATGTTGTGGCTGCCGATCGCGGCATGTAGATAATCGTGGTTTTCTAACAATAGTTGGGTCATCCGCTCGAAGTTAGCGTCGGTGGATGATTTGTAGCTGTAGACTGGGGTTGGCCAATGATTTTGACAGGCGGTGATGGTTTCTTGATCCCAATAGGCTCCTTTAACTAAGCGGAGGGTTAGGGGGGTGCCGCGTTCTTTGACCCAGGTGATTAGCTCTTGGAGGTCTTGGTAGCTGTCTCTTAGGTAGGCTTGGAGGGTAAGTCCGATGTTGGTGCGATCGCGGAATTCTGTTTCCATCAATAGGCTTTTGAGAATCTGGAGGGTGGCATTTTTGTAGCGATATTGCTCCATGTCGAAATGTACGGCTGCGCCGAGTTCTTGTGCTTTCCGCAGGAGGATGCGGATTCGATCGCTTACTTTAGATTGGGAACCAACTACGTCTAAGGGGTCAAATTGGGAATAGAAGGCAGTGAGCTTTACGGATACTTGTACGTCAGCCGGTGATTCCCTCTTGGCTGCGGTGGTGAGCTGTTCTATTAATTGCAAATATTGGTCTAAGTAGGCTTGGGCTTCGGTTTCGGTAACTACGGCTTCGCCTAGTAAGTCCATAGTGAAGGTCATGGATTGTTTGCGGAGCTGTGCGATGGTTTTGAGGGCTTGGGGGAGGGTTTCTCCGGCGATGTATTTGCGGGCGAGGGTTTCGACTGCGGTAGTGAGGGTGGTGGCGGCTATTTGTCCGGGGAGGGAGTCGAGGGTGGTGAAGTTTAGGAGGTTTTTGAGGGCGGTGGGTAGTTCTACTGCTGGGGTGTTGAGGTATTCTTGGAGGTGGCGGGCGATTTCGGTTTTGGAGGTAAGGGCGGGGAGGCAGTCGATGAGGCGGAAGAGTTGGATGCGGAGTGCGGGGTTGTCCATTGTCCAGCTAAGTAGTTTTTCATCCCAGCGGAGTTGGTCGCGAAGTTTGGTGAGGATCGATCGGTTGGTGGTGACGGCAATTAGTTGACTGGCGATTTTTAGGGTTTGGTTTTCGATCGCTTCTGGTGTGAATGAAGCTATCGCCAAAGGTGAGGGGGTTGAGCTGTTTGGATTCATAACTTGGTCTTCTTGGTTATTTTCGGACTAGTAGTTGTCAGTTTTATTGGTTGGGACCCAATCCGGATCTGGGGGTTCCGACCCCCAGACCCCCCGTTGAGGGAGCGAAGCGCCTCGAATGTAGGGTGGACACTGCGCGCCCTACTTTGAATCAAGATCTTTTACGTTTTTAATTGATAGCCACTTTGACTCCCATTATTAGAAATAGTTGTTGCTTCTAGCATGTTGTCTAAAGCTTTCTCTAAAAACGGAATATTATCCTGGAGAGATTCCTTAGATTCTGACATTAAATCAACAGGGATGGGGTTGCGAGCCGTGATTAGTGCGATTGCGCGGCTGACGTTGTCGGGGAAGATAACTACTAAGGTGTTTTTGGTGTTGTTATCTAAGGCCCATTCGATCGCTTCGGATTCGTTTAGTAAAATTGAATAGGAAGCTGTTTGATCGGCGGTCTGGATGCCTTGGACGACTAGTTCGGCTACGTCTCCCCAGGCACGACCTCGGCCATCGTCGTCTTCTTTTACCACAATGTGATCGAAAAATTGGGCTGATAATGCACCTATCTCAACTAAATCTTCGTCTCTTCGATCGCCAGGGCCGCCAACTACCCCGATCGTGGGGCCAGGCCAATTTTTTACGAAGCTGCCCACGGCTGTATAGCCTGCGGGGTTGTGGGCGTAGTCTACTAGGGCGTGATAGCTGCCAAGGTTGAATAAATTCATTCTGCCCGGTGTTTGGGCTGCTGAGGCGTGGAAGCTTCGCAGAGCAGTGCGAATATGCTCCACTTTTACTCCCTGTACAAAGGCTGCTAGGCAGGCGGCGAGGGCGTTTGCGATCATAAATGGTGCGCGGCCACCCAGGGTTAGGGGCACGCGATCAACGCTTTCGATGCGGTGAACCCAATCTTGTTGCAAAATTACGATGTGATCTTGTTCATAAACGGCGGCAATGCCACCTCGATTGACGTGCGATCGCACCAATGAATTATCGGGATCCATCGAGAAATAGGCTACTTTGCCCCGCACTAGCTCTGCCATGTCGGCGACTCGCTGATCGTCGGCGTTGAGTACTGCATAGCCGTCCGCATGAACAGTTTCGGCTACTACTGCTTTTACTTTAGCTAGTTGGTCGATCGTCTCGATGTCACCTAATCCCAAATGATCGGCGGCGACATTTAAGATTACGGCTACATCACAGGTTTGGAAAGCCAGACCCGATCGCAGCAGTCCACCTCGGGCTGTCTCTAACACCGCAATATCTACGGTGGGATCTTTCAAAATTAGTTGGGCGCTTTGTGGCCCAGTAGTGTCGCCTTTTTCAATAAGGTGATCGCCGATGTAAATGCCATCGGTGGTAGTAAAGCCGACAGAATCGTAAATCTGGCTGAAGATATGGGCGATTAATCTAGTTGTAGTGGTTTTGCCGTTGGTGCCGGTTACTGCGATGATCGGAATGCGGGTCGGAACATTCGGTGGGAATAGCATACTGATGATTGGGGCGGCCACGTTGCGGCCAACGCCTATGCTGGGCGCGATGTGCATTCTTAGACCCGGTGCGGCGTTGACTTCTACAATTACTCCATCGGCTGCGGCTAGTGTTTTAGAAATATCTGTTGTGACAACATCAATGCCAGCTACATCTAAGTCAATGATTTTGGAGACTCTTTCGGCTAGCCATCGGGTTTCAGGGTGAATTTCGTCGGTGCGATCGATTGCAATGCCGCCGGTGCTCAAGTTTGCGGTAGCCCGCAGGTAGCAAATTTGATCTAGAGGCAGGATGGTGTTTAGGGTGTAACCCTGCTGAGTAAGTATTTCGTCGGTGGAGTCATCTAGTTTAATTAGGGTCAGCACATTGTCGTGACCTTCGCCCCGCCGAGGATCTTTGTTTTCTTTATCGACTAGGGTAGAGATGGTATCTTGACTATTGCCAATCACATGGGCGGGCACTCGCTCGGCTACTGCTACTACCTTATGGTTAACGACTAAAATGCGATGGTCGCGTCCTTGATAGAAATGTTCGACAATTACCCCTTTAGAAACTTCTTTGGCGCGATCGTAACCTATTTCGGCGTGCTCCCAAGATTTGATATCGATCGTGATCCCTCGGCCATGATTGCCGTTTAAGGGCTTGATGACGATCGGAAAGCCTCCCAAGCGAGGAATAGCATCTTCTAACTCGCTAAAGGAATAAATCACCATGCCTTGGGGCACTCTTGCTCCCATGCTGGCTAAGATATTTTTGGTTTTTTCTTTATCACAGGCTAGTTCTACTGCCAAAATATTGCTGTGAGCAGTTAGTGATGCCTGGATGCGTTTTTGATGTTTGCCATAGCCCAACTGGATTAAGTCACAGGTTTCTAGAGGCATCCAAGGAATTCCTCGGGCTTCGGCTGCGCGCACTAATGATTCGGTGGTAGCTCCTAGCGATGCCTGATTTTGCAGATCTTTTAGATCAGCGATGTCTTTGGCCAATTCAGAGGCGGGATAGCTGCCGGTTTCGATAATGCTCTCACATAGTCTGAGGGCGGCTCTGGCGGCGTAACGCCCTACTTCTTCGATTTGGTACTCAAAGACCACTTGATATATACCGGGCGTGGCTGTTTCGCGGGTGCGACCAAATCCGACGTTGATTCCTACTAAGTTTTGCAGTTCTAAAGCCACATGCTCCATAATGTGCCCGATCATGGTGCCTTCTTGCACTCGTTTGAGAAATCCACCACGACAGCCCGGTGAGCAAAAATGCTCTTCAAGGCTGGGTAATGCTGCTACCAAGCTTTCGTAAAAGCGGGGGATGGTGTTAGATGGTCGATTGGCTAGTTCCTCCAAATCTAGTCGCACCACAATCAGCTTTGATCGACGAATGCTCCAGTAGTTTGGTCCGCGCAATGTTTGGGTTTGGAGGATTTTCATAAATAATTTTGGTGATAATAGTTTGAGCTAGTGTCTAACAAAAATGAAACCCGATTTATTAGCAATAATTGGGGTGTTTAAGGTTGAAAAAGGTGAATTAGTAAATGGGAATTTGATACCTGAATTTCTCTAGAAAAGATTCAATTATTACTCTTAAGCTTAAAACATAATTGATGTAACACAATTGATAAATTTTCTGTGCTTTTTGCTACAAAATATTTTATTCTCTTAGAGAATAGAACGACTATACTTTTTACTAATCGCTCAAAACACAACGCTGTCGGTAGTCGTAGCGATCGCCCTGACTCAAAACATGCACAGTAAGCTTATGTAGACTCAGTGGAGATGTTTCATCACTTTCTAAGTAATTAGTGTGCAGCATCTCACCCGGATCAATGACCGTAATAGTTCCTTTACCTAGCACTTGAAAAGTGCAATCGTCTTCAAAAGCTGCGCAAGTATCTTCATCTATCCCCAAACCTAATTTGTCAGGGTGAGCAGCGATCGCACTCATTAACCGTGCCATCCGATTACGATTATGAAAATGTTGATCCACCAACAGTTCTGGAATAATGCTTAATCCATTGGTCAGATCAACTAAAGACCGGTTGGGAGATTCGCCACTACTACCAGCGGCGATCATTTTCTCACCCATAATTGCGGCACCGGCACTGGTGCCAGCCACCATTAATTCGCCTAGGTGCAGTCTTTTTTTGAGTGATTCGACAAATTTACTACCGCCGATCAAATCACACAAACGCTGCTGATCTCCACCGGTAATAAAAATGCCCGTGCAGTTGTTTAAAACACTTAGCCAAGATCCTTGGTCGCATTCTTTGGCCACTCGAATGTCCAGGATTTGGACTTGTTGGGCACCCATTCCTCGAAATATTTGGTGGTAGCGATCGCCCACAACGCTGGGTTCTTGCGATGCACAGGGGATGATCCCAATTTTAGCTTTCTTGCCACCAGCACTTTCAAAGAAGGCGGTCAAAATGCTGCGCCCATTGACTTTATCTTCTGCTCCACCAATCACCATGATCGGATATTGGGTCGGAATGGCCATGTTTTTGGGAGCGATAGCAGGCTGGGGTTCAAGCAGAGAACTTGAATATTTCATTGTATATTAACCTAGTTAAAGAAAATAAAATTTACGCTGTTGATATTCTGCAAGGTCTTAGCATTGTAGGGCGGACAGTGCCCACTGCGTAGATTTTAGGTATATCTACTAACCCTGATAATATCCATTTTAATGGGAGTGGAGAACCAGTATTTTATGCTTCCTGAATACATCACTGAGCATATTGTCCGGTCAGCTTATTGAGTTGCTTGACCAACAGGCTCAGGAACAGTCCGACATCGGTAACAACTCCGATCGACTCAATAGAACCTCGATCGCTCAATTTAGTCACTACGGCTGGATTGATATCAATGCAAACCATCTTGACCCCAGCCGGAGTCATGTTGCCTACCCCGATCGAGTGCAGCATACTTGACAGCATCAAAATCAGATCTGCGCCCTCAATTAAGCGGGCATAATCAGCCTGGGCTTCGATCAGATCCATTTTGGTATCGGGCAGTGGTCCATCGTCTCGGATCGAGCCAGCCAGAGAAAAGGGGACATTGTGTTTGACGCATTCATACATCACTCCGCTTTTTAACACTCCCTGTGCTACGGCTTGGGCAATGCTGCCACAGCGGCGAATGGTGTTGATCGCTTGCAGGTGATGACGGTGTCCGCCATGTACCGATACGCCCCGCTGCATATCTACGCCCAACGAGGTGCCCATGAGAGATTGTTCGATATCATGAACGGCGATCGCATTGCCACCCAACAGCGCCTGCACATAGCCTTCGCGGATTAGCTGGTTTAAATGCTCACTGCCGCCAGTGTGAATTACTACGGGGCCAGCAGTCACGACTACTTTACCGCCTCGATCGCGGATTTGGCGGAGATCCCAGGCGATTTGTTCGACCACTAATTCCACGCGCCGCTCGCTAGAAACTCCGGCTCCCATGAAGCTAAATTCTTCGGCGTTCTTTTTGATAGTGGGGAGCTGGCGCTTGGTGCGAATACCTTCGCTGCCAATTACTACCGATTCACCAATTTGCAAATCGCGCAGCAGCTTACAGCAGACTGTGATTCCTTCGGCATTGTGGGTGACAGCGATCGCCCCATCCATTCGTTGTCCTTGCACTTTAATCCACTGCTCACCCACCAAGACTTCTGTAGGATAAATGGTAGTGGCATAGAAATCATCTGCCGCCACCCCGGCCTGAGTTACGGCAGCTAAACTAGCGGGCGCTGTAGCAGCCGCACTGATCGCTCCTAGATTCACCAACTGTGCCATGATCTCGGCCATCACTGTGGCATCGGGAGCAGAGACTTTCACTTCGGCCATGGAGATATCTTGGCGCTGATTGCCCAGATTAAAACTCACCACCTGGAAGCTACCGCCCCCGGTCACAATGGTATCTAGCACCTGGTTTACCAGCCCCGAATCCAACAAATGGCCTTCGAGGTGAATAACCTTACTTTGGATCGTAGAAAACTGTGGCGACTCGCGGTGTGGCTCTGTCAGCTTAAGTGTCAAACACTTAGCAGCACCACCGGCTTTTAGGAATTCGGTCAAGGGCGTTTCGACTACCGTAAACCCTCGATCGGCTAACAGTTTATGCAGCCCCTCACTGACCTTGTTCATCACCACAATCTTATCGATGTTCACCGTGTTACAAGCAAAATTCACCGCATCGGCTTCACTGACGACGATTCGTTTCTCTGGTGGCACTCGCAGCTCAATTAAGCGATTGGAATAGGTATCAAAGGCGGGTGGATAATATAGCAAATACCCATCAGTGAGCGGACAAAAGCAGGTGTCTAAATGATAAAACCGCCGATCGACTAGCCTTAAAGACAGTACTTCTACATCTAACCATGCGGCTAAGTAAGGATGAGAATCTAGCTCCGATCGAAAGCCATAACCAGCCCACAGCCAGCCGCCACTGCGATCAATCAAAGCATCACCAGCACCCTCGAAAGGCAAGCTGTCTGGCAGGAGATGCACCTTATAACCCTGGTCGGCAAACCACTTGTGAAAATGGGGTTCTTCGCCTTGGCGTTCGGGATGGAAGAAGCGACTGAGCACCACTGTATTACCCAAAATCAAACCAGCATTAGCAGTAAAAACCATGTCTGGCCAACCGGGCTGTGGTTCTACTAAGTCCACCTGCACGTATTTTTGCAAGACTTGGTAAAGCTGAGTCCACTGAGTTAAAGCCCGATCGCGTGACGATCGATGAATGTTGCCTTCCATCCAAGGATTAATCACATAATCGACTTTGTAATGATGGGGGGCGCACATGAGGATGCGCATGGTGTCATTCTCTAGTTCATCGGTCGTTGGGATATGTGCTGCTGAAGACATGGGTAGATTTTTGTAGAAGACATTTTGGAGAAGAAAGCGGGGCTAGAAATATTTAATCTTTAGGCCGGGGTTTATCCACATTAGCTTCGCCAACTACGTAAGCAATGGCATAAGGATTTTCTACTTTTGTTGACGCTTGACGGATTTCTAACCCAATCAAGTCACCATCTTTATCGTAGTCCAGCACCAATTCTGGAGTGATTTTGGTGGTTTCTTCGACGGTCGCTTCACTAAAAGAAATTTGTAAAATATCTTTGTCAGGATCATAGATAACTTTCATTACAGTTTTTTAAGAATTGCACTGCTTCAATCGTATTCATAGCCCAGACCACTTTAATGTATCGTAGGCCACAAAAAAAAGTAGCATTGTCCGTCAGAGTAGCAAGACAAGTCTGCACTTCTGATATGAATTGGTGGGTTGTTGTTGTATTTTGAGTCATTGTTACCATGCCAAATTCTGATTGTGCCTTTCCTGGTGTTTCCTTGCAGCACTCCACTATCCGCCCGATCGGAGTCTATGCTCTATCTGGACTGGCAGCGGATCACGATGGATTGCTAGCGGTCGATGCCGTCAGAGGCTACCTGCTGGCAGTTAATCCCCTCACCAACAACACCACCATTCTGAACCCTCACCATGTCTCTGGCTGGATTGGGGTCAATGGACTCACCCTCTGGCAAGAAATGTTTTGGTATGCCAAGGGTCAAGAGGTGATCCATTGTGATAAGCACACCCTCACTCCCACAGTATTTACCCGCCTCCCTTATCCAGTAACCGGGGTAGCCGTCTGGGAAACCACCGTATACGTAAGCTGCCAAAAATCTGGCTATATCCATCTATTCGATCGAAACAGCGGCGAACCCTTAGAACGCATCCCCCAACCCGGCATCGGCACTGAAACCCTCACTATATTCAAAGATCAGCTCTGGGTCTGCGATCGAGCAGAGCAAACCGTGTATTGCCTCGATCGCACCACCGGAGCCATTCAGTTCAGCGCCCTCACCCCTTTCAGCTCCCCCACTGGCATCGCCTTCTATGCCCCCACACCAGACAAAGAACCAATTTGCTATGTAGCCTACGCCGATGAAGAACCCTACATTCGCGACAATCCCAACGCCGAATTTCCCTATCAATTGACCTTCCGCGATCGAACTTTCATTCATCCCCTATATATTCACCACAATGCCGCCCAGCATTACACCCTCTCTAACGGTTACTTAGTCGAGCTATCCTACGTGGAAGAACTCCGACCCTTAGAAGCCGTCACTCTCAACCAAGTGGAATGGCGCATCGCTCTACCCTCCAATACTTTGCGCCAGCGCGTCCGTCATATTGAACCAATTGGTTACGAGTTTACGATCGAAGAACAGGCTGGCCAGCAAGTCGCGGTCTTTAAATTCGATCAGATTCTACCGCACCAAGGAGGACTCATCGGCTGGCGGGCGATCGTCGAAATGTATAGCCTGAAATACTCTCTTACTCCTACCGACATAGCAGATGGCGAAGCACTACCCACCGAGTTACAGCCGTATCTGCTGGATGATGATGATTTGGCCATGGAAACAGAAACCATTCGCCAAGCAGCAAAAGAGGCGATCGGCACCGAAACTAATGTGCTGCGCCAAATGCTCAAAATTCGTAATTACGTCTACGATCGACTCTCTTATGGCATCCGCCCCAAAATCGACACCCCCGATGTAGCCTTAGCACGCGGCATTGGCTCCTGCGGCGAATACGTCGGAGTCTTACTCGCCCTTGCCCGCCTCAATGGCATCGCCTGTCGCACCATTGGCCGCTACAAATGTCCCCCTCATCCAGAAAGTCACTACCTGCCCCTAGAACCAGATTTTAATCATGTATGGATAGAATTCTATGTGCCCGGTATCGGCTGGCTACCGATGGAATCTAGTGTAGATGACACGGTCGATCGCGGCCCTTACCCTCAAAGATTTTTTATGGGTTTATCTTGGTATCACACCGAAATTGGCAAGGGGATTTCGTTTGAAAAAATGAAAGCCGCCGACAAGCCAGCCCACATCTCTATGGGAGATTTAGCAATCAACCATATTCGCTTTAGAATCTTAGAAGAATTGATTCCGTAGGAATTTATTCAAATCACAGAGAATTTATAGGCTCTTAGCCTTATACTTACGGTTATTTTTATCCCTTTTGAATTTTCTGAAACCCATGTCTAACTCTTATTCTCTGATGATCCACGGTGGTGCTGGTGCCCTAGAAGATCTGAAGCATGAAGCCAGTGAATCAACATTTAAGCAGAGTATTACCGCCATCTTAGAGCAGGGTCGTCAGCGTTTAGCTCAGGGCGATCGAGCTTTAGATGTAGTCGAACACTGTGTGAGTTTGTTAGAAGACGATCGACTTTATAACGCCGGGTGTGGATCAGTGCTCAACGCTGATGGCCAAGTAGAAATGGATGCCGCAGTCATGAACGGCAGTGATCTAAAAGCCGGGGCAGTAGCTGGTATCAGACAAATCAAAAACCCGATCGCTCTAGCCCGCCGGGTTTTAGAATACGGTGAACATGTCCTATTAATGGGCGATGGAGCCTTAGAATTCGCCAAATTTTGTCAGATAGAAATCTATCCTGAGAGCTACTTCATTACTGATGCCCGCATCAAACAGCTAGCCGAAGTTCAGGTATCTGGCGGCATGACTCTAGATCATGAGCGAGTCAAACCATCCCAAAAACTAGGCACCGTAGGAGCAGTAGCCCGAGATTTACAAGGGAATTTAGCAGCCGCCACTTCCACTGGCGGATTAGTAAATAAACGCTGGGGCAGAGTTGGTGATACCCCGATCGTCGGAGCCGGAGTCTTCGCCGACAACGAAACCTGCGCTGTATCAGCCACCGGCTACGGTGAACAGTTCTTGCGCACAGTTCTAGCCAAAACCATCTCAGACTTTGTACAGTTCAAAGACCTCGATGCCGCTGCCGCTGCCCAAGCAGGCATCGATTACCTAGTCCGCAAAGTCAACGGCGATGGTGGAGTAATTGTGATTGACACAATGGGTCGCTGTGCCTCCGCCCAGTCCACCTCTGACATGATTCGTGGCTGGATTGAAAATGGGGGAAAATCGAACTGTAAATTAGGCTAATTTTTTCACATAAACCCGATCGCACCTCAAAGTCTCCACCCCACTACTAGCAACATAGCCACTATTCTCATAAAGCCCCACCGCCTCCTTAAGCACAGAAGCCGTCTCAATCCAAATCTCTCGGAACCCCCGAGACGCAATAGACTTTTCAAGCTCACCCAAAACATATCGCCCTAAACCCCGACCCCGATAAGCCCCCAACAAATACATCTTCCGCATCTCCACCGCACCAACAGACCGTGAAATCGGATGATAACCCGCACTCCCAATCACCTGCCCCGCCCCATTCAACAAAGTCCAAAACTCCCCCCCAGCCTCCAAATAATATTTCTCAATTTCTAGCACATCTCGATCGGCACCCTCCGGCTCCCAACCCAAACCATACTCCGCCAACACCGCCCCGATCACCTCCGCCACTGCCAGCCGATCGGCTACTTCCCAAGGGCGAACCGTAAAATCAAGATACTCCATAGCTAACTGTGAATCCGAGGCTCAGGGTGCAACTCCACCAGCAAATCACTCTCTACCTCCGCTAACTCCCCTAAACGAGCCTGCACGATCGATCTCTCAAAGTAAGTATCAGCCAAAGACCAAAAAGCCCCAAAATGCCTAGCCTCAGAAGCCATTAAACTGCGATAGAAACTAGCCAGATCTGGGTCAGGCAAATGAGCAGCCAACATACCTAATCGCTCATGAGAACGAGCTTCAATCAGTCCCCCCACCAACAAACAATCCAGCAAACGCTCTTGACCATTCGATCGAATCTGTTTTTTTAGAGCCGCCGCATAAGGCGGTGAACCCAAGGGAGCCATCGGAATCTGTCGATCAGCCAAAATTTGGTTAACCTGATGGAAATGCTCTAACTCCTCCCTAGCAATAGCAGTCATCGATGCCACTAGCTTTTCATGACCGGGGTAGCGAAACATTAAATTGATCGCATTATTTGCTGCTTTTAGTTCACAGTGGGAGTGATCTAGTAGAATCAGATCCATGTTTGTTAATGCTTGCTCTAACCATTGTGGGCTAGATGCTAGCTTTAATAAGTTTATTGTCGGATAATTGGTGGCGACCATCAAAGTAAGATATGAATGCGAATATAGCTTCTGTCTATCGTAACAACTGTCAGATACTGTAGATTCTAAAACTACAGACCAGAAATTTAGCAAGCCACGTAGACTCAGCATCTCTATCATAGCCATGTTCAATATTTTCTCCAAGCGTCCACAAAATAGAAGAATCATCATAGGCGATGTACATGGCCATTATGATGGCTTGATGGCGCTGTTACGAGAAGTCGATTTGGGCAGCGATGACCAAGTATATTTTTTGGGTGACTTGATCGATCGAGGCCCTAAAAGCTCTGAAGTAATCAAATTTGTCCGCGACAACAAATATCCCTGTCTGTTAGGCAACCACGAAGTGATGATGCTGCGGGCAATTAAAGAAGGCGAAGAAGACCGACGAATTCTGCAATTTTGGATGCAGGCGGGCGGCGATGCTACGATCGCCAGCTACGGAGTCAATGGTATTCTGCGATCAGACGTAGACTGGGTAGAATCTTTACCGACATATCTAGATTTAGACGATATCTGGCTGGTACATGCTGGCGTAGATCCCTATATGCCCTTAGAACAGCAGGGCGAACAGCAGTTTTGCTGGATGCGCGAAAAGTTTTTTAGCTCCTCTTTCCCCTATTTTGATAACAAACTAATCATCACGGGTCACACCATTACTTTTACTCTGCCAGGAGTTTCTCCCGGAGAATTGGCTGCTGGGGTAGGCTGGCTCGATATTGAAACAGGCGCTTACCATCGCAAGAGCGGCTGGATGACGGCATTAGATATTGATAATAAGCAGGTTTATCAAATGAACGTGTTTACCAAAAAAGCCCGCAAAAAAAGACTCGATCAAATCACTAAAGAAATTGACCCCACCAAAGTCAAAGCTTATTTGTAGTTTTTTTATCTAAAGCTTTCGCCAAATGTTGTGAGATCGAGCCTGAGATTACAAATCAATGGAATTAGCAAATGATTAACCCTTCGATCACAGTAATGCCTTTCCATCAGCGGCTAGATACACCATTGCTAAAACAGCCGATTGAAGTCCTCCAAATTAACCTAGGCAAACGCTGTAATCTAGCTTGCAGTCATTGTCATGTCGAAGCCAGCCCCCAGCGCACCGAAGAACTTTCTCCGGCGGTCTTTGCAGATTTGATTACCCTGATTCAGCAATTTCCCCAAATCACCGCGATCGATCTGACCGGCGGCGCACCAGAAATGCTCTATGGGTTCAAGCCTTTGGTGATCGCCGCTCGCCAAGCCCACAAACAAGCCATTGTGCGATCAAACCTCACTATCTACTTCGAGCCGGGATACGCTGATGTGCCC
This sequence comes from Synechococcales cyanobacterium, assembly GCA_043721015.1. Taxonomy (GTDB): domain Bacteria; phylum Cyanobacteriota; class Cyanobacteriia; order Cyanobacteriales; family Chamaesiphonaceae; genus JAAFHZ01. Next base: position 60,173 of record JAYSRP010000121.1, read on the forward strand.
GAATTTTGTGCCCAGCATCAGGTAAGAATCGTAGCTTCACTACCCTGCTATTTGGCCGATAACGTAGATAAAATGCGCGGTCGAGGGGTTTATGATGCCTCAATTAAAGGACTCCAATGGCTCAACCGTCTAGGCTATGGCCAAGATCCTAATTTAGTTTTAGATTTAGTCTATAATCCACCGATCCCCAGTTCTCTAGATTTTAAGTTAACACCAGGTCAACAGCAGCTAGAGCAAGACTATCAGGCATTTTTACAAGAACATTTTGATATTCGATTCAACCATTTATTAACTATTACCAATCTCCCGATCGGGCGCACCGCCACAACACTAAAACAACGTCAGCTCGATCGACCCTACTTAGAATTCTTAGCCGCCAATTTTAACCCGGCCACAGTGACAGGTTTAATGTGTCGCAATCAGCTCTCGATCGATTATCTGGGGCGAGTTTATGACTGTGATTTTAACCAGATGGCCGAGCTACCAGCTTTAACCAACCAAGAAGCTTTGACTGTCCAAAAATTACTGGCAGCAGGCAGCTTAGATATTATCAATGAGATCCAGACCGCCAACTATTGCTATGGCTGCACCGCCGGAGCTGGTTCGAGCTGTCGTGGTGCTTTGCTGTGAGTCGGATTTCTATAATCATGCCGGTTTTGAATGAGTCTGCAAATTTACAGCGGGCGATCGACAGCACCCAGCCCAGCGACAATATCGAAGTGATTGTAGTAGATGGTGGTTCTACCGATGATACTTATCAAGTGGCAGCAGCGCGGGGAGTCAAGGTAATCATGAGTCCTCCCGGACGATCGAAGCAGATGAATTTAGGAGCAGCGGCGGCAACTGGAGATATTTTGCTATTTTTACATGGTGATAGTCGGTTGCCCTGGGGGTTCGATCGACTAATTAGGCAGGTAATGAGTGAATGTCAGCCGCCGATCGCCGGAGCTTTTCGGTTGGGCATTGAGGCATCTCACACATCATTGCGCTGGGTAGAACGAGGAGTACAGTGGCGATCACAAGTTTGCCAAATGCCCTATGGCGATCAGGGAATTTTTTTGAGAACCAAAGTATTCAACGAAATCGGTGGCTTTCCCGATCTGCCAATTATGGAAGACTTCGAGCTGATCCGGCGGCTGCGTCAGCGGGGCAAGATATCGATCGTGCCACAACCAGTAATGACTTCTGCTCGGCGGTGGCTGCAGAAAGGTATATTGAAGACTACCGTAATCAATCAGCTCATGGTTTTGGGGTACTTGGGTGGCGTTAATCCAGCGCGATTAGTGGAACTATATCGGCGCAAAAAACGTTGATGATTATTTACTAGACGGAGATTAGCCCACATTATTCTCATGAAAAACTTGGTGCTCATCGGCGGTGGCCATAGTCATGCGATCGCTTTGCGATTATTAGGGCTGCAACCATTACCGAATGTGCGGCTGATTTTAATTTCGGATGTCACTCATGCTCCTTATTCGGGGATGCTGCCGGGGCATTTGGGCGGATTTTATAGTTTTGCTGATTGCCATATCGATCTGCTGGCTTTGGCACAGTTTGCCCAAGCAGAGTTTGTTTTAGATGCAGCGATCGAGCTAGATCTAAAACATAACCGAGTGCTTTGTCGGCAGCATCAACCGATTGACTTTGATTGGCTATCGATCGATATTGGTAGCACCCCAGCAACTATGAATATTCTGGGTGTACAAGAGTATGCGATCGCCGCTAAGCCAGTGCCACAATTTTTGGCTGCTTGGCAACAGTTTATAGATCAAAAGTTTGATCGATCGATATCTGTAGGGATTGTGGGTGGTGGTGCCGGGGGTGTGGAGTTGGCTTTGACTTTGCAGATACATCTCCAGCAGCTCTGCCCAGCAGGTGTCACGATACATCTCTTTCATCGTCAATCGGAGCTGATGAATAGTTATGATGATGTGGTGAAGCGGAGGTTTAAGGAGGTGTTGATTGATCGAGGAATTAAGTTGCATTTAAATGAAGTGGTGGAATCAATTGAGCCAAGAGAAAATTCACTAAAATTGGTGAATTGTCAATGTGGGCTAAGCATTCCCTGTGATCGGGTCATTTGGGTAACGCAGGCCGCAGCGCCTGCCTGGATTCGGCAGTCTGAGTTAAGCACCGACGAGCAAGGATTTATTTTAATCCAAGATACTCTCCAGTCTCTTAGTCATCCTCACATTTTTGCCACGGGAGATATTGCCACTATGCAAATACCTCGACCAAAGGCAGGGGTATTTGCGGTACGCCAAGGACAGCCGCTGTTTGCTAATCTACGGCGCATTACCATCGGTCAATCTCTGCAATCTTTTTTGCCTCAGCAACGCTATCTTTCGCTAATTGGGCTGGGTAATCAACAGGCTATTGCCACTTGGGGTAATATTTGCACCAAACCATCGCGGTTATTGTGGTTGTGGAAAGATCGGATTGATCGCAGGTTCATGTCTCAATTTCCACATCGATAGCCGGTTAGCAAGGGTCTCCTCAGCTATTTTAAAGTCAGTTCGGGATAAGGCTGGAAGCAAAACATCGTTCTCCGGTCAACTGCTTTGTCAACATTATAGTTGCAGCGGCTAGCGACGGAATACGCTCGAAATAATAGTAATGACGGTGGCGGAGGCGATGAGGCTGAATGCTAAATAAACAACCCATTGAGTTGCTTTTTGGTAGTTGTCAAACCTTTCATTGAAGGTATCAATTTTATTGTCGATCTCATTTTTCAGTCTGATCTCAGACTCTTTCATTTCGGTTTTGAGCTCGGAGATGGATTGGAGTACCTGCGCTAGTTCGGTGGGCATAGTATTTAAGCTTGAACTGGATACCAATAACATAGCTTTGGTGCGAATGGGTGTCAATCGTTTGATGAGTAGAAATTTTTGTGATGCCCTAGGCAAATGGTACTTGTGCAGGCAAAATGGTAGAGACTTAGTTCTTGGAAGGTTCGGCTCATGCCTCGTGCTGTTGTTTTGACTGCTTTGCCGGTAGAGTATTTGGCTGTCCGCAAGTTTTTGACGGGTTTGCGCGAGGTGGTGAATTCCCAGGGGACTGTTTATGAGCAGGGAGTTTTTGCTGGTGAGGGGTTTGATTGGGAGGTGGGGATTGCGGAGGTGGGCGCTGGGAATGCGGGGGCGGCGATCGAAGCGGAGCGGGCAATCAGTTTTTTCAAGCCCGAGGTTTTGCTGTTTGTGGGGATTGCTGGGGGTCTGAAAGATGACGTGAAGATTGGGGATGTGGTGGCGGCGACGAAGGT
>JAYSRP010000122.1:0-34204 GCA_043721015.1 Synechococcales cyanobacterium
TGTAAAGCACAGGGAAAATCTGCGCTGGATTTTTTTCGCCAAGCGTTGATCGATCCTACTGAGCTGACCCTTATTCCCTCTCAGACCTGAATCCTTACGAGCTGGGCTTGTGTCAATGATGAATTGCTAGCGATAATTCCTTGAAGGGTAGCCATAATATTTTTATGTGATTTTCAAAAAGGTGTGTCAGCCATGATTCAAAATCATGGCTTTCTAAGTTTGCAACAAACTAAAAATTATTGCGCAATATTCCATATACTCTAGTAGTACCTGATTTCAGAAAACCCTTACTGTTTAGAGGATAAGACGTTATATTTACTGTTTGTTCAACATTGCCACCGATTGTCCGCACCTCGGTATCTTTGATTTCAAATATGATGTCACAATGGCTAATAAATCCACCAGACGGTATTGAATCCATAGAAGTAATTTGGCTGTCACCACGCGATCGACAAACTAAATCACCAAGTTGCGGCTTATGATCTCCTACATTGAAACCCCAAAAAGGTGCCGAGGCATCACTAGCTTTACGTTTATCTACTGCATCATGAACATAAGTAGAATGAGATGCGTCAAATTTAAACTTGTTATAACCTGCTTTACGCGCAACAAATGAAATGAAAGCTGCTGACCAAGGTTGATCCCTATTCTTTCCATTAAGGTTCAAACCAATTGCCTGCCAGTATTCACCTACAATTTTATATTGTGGATCATCAATTTCGGTTTTATTACTCTGCTCAAATCTTAGCCATTGTTCTGCTGCGGCACTAATTAGGGCTTCTTTGGGAGCACTTACCAAAGGGCGAAGGAAAGCCGCACTAGCAAAACCCTCCTTGACTGTTCCAGCAATAGTTGCCTTGACCTTCAGAAATCTATCAACAGTAGGATCTCCACTAACTAATTCTACTATTTGAGCCAACGTTAAACTACCGATAATGTTGCTACTATTCGCAGTTGTTGGAGAGCTACGGAAATTCAGGACATCATTTTTAACTTTTAGTTGTGTCATAAAGATTATTTGCCTCAACGAATATTGTGATTAGGTTAACTGAGAATAGGTCATTGAAACTATTACACCATCTACTTCAAAGGAAGGATTGGCTTGTTGTACTTTTTGCTGGAATTTTAATTCAGCATCCTTTGCTACTGAATTAAATACCCCGTTAGCTATGCCAGCATGAAAACCTTTTGATTTGAGCTTTTGCTGGATTTCACTAATATCATTTCCGATATCTCCCTGCTGCATAAATAGTAAGTTAGCATGATCTCCTTTCCCTGGATAAACTCCCTAAATTCTAACCCAAGCCGATCGAATAGTAAGTAAGAAAAAGTAGGTTGTTATGCCACTCAAACATGAAGAGATGTAAACAACCACATTCTAATCACCAAGAATCGGGACGAGCAGGCTTTCTGAGAACATTTTGGTTAGAATCAAGAAATATTCTTCTCTCACACTTAAAATTATGGCAACTACCACCCTGGGCAAAACTGGCATAGAAGTAACCCCGATCGGCTTTGGCACTTGGGCATGGGGAGACTCTTTGTTTTGGGGATACGGCAAAGACTACGGCGAAGCCGATCTACGATTAGCTTTCCAAGCAGCAATCAATAAAGGCATCACCTTCTTAGATACCGCCGAAATCTATGGCTTCGGTAAATCGGAAGAACTGCTGGGCAAATTTATCAAAGAAAGCAATGCTACTACCCAGATTGCCAGCAAATACATGCCATTACCTTGGCGATTTCGCTCCGAAGATCTCGCTGATGCCGTTACTGCTAGTCTCAAAAGACTCCGAATGCCTTCGATGGATCTCTATCAAGTCCATTGGCCTTTCCCCTCACTGCTTAGTCAAGAAGGTTTAATGAATGCTCTAGCCGATGAAATAGAACAGGGCAGAATTAAAGCGATCGGGGTAAGTAACTACAGTGCAGAACAGATGCGCGAAGCACATAAACTTTTGGCACGGCGTGGGATACCTTTGGCCGTTAATCAAATGCGCTACTCATTAATTACCCGCGAAATTGAAAGCAATGGCGTAATGGCGGCGGCCAGAGAATTGGATGTGACCATTTTGGCCTATAGCCCGCTGGCACAGGGATTACTGACTGGCAAATATACCGCCAATAACATACCTGCCGGTGCTCGCAGTATGGATCAACGATTCAAGGGAGCAGGCTTACGCAAAATTCAGCCATTGCTAGAGAAGTTAAGTGAATTGGGTGAAAAACACGGTAAAACCCAGGCCCAAGTGGCATTGAACTGGTTGATCTGTCAGCCCGGAGTAATTCCGATTCCAGGGATTAAGAGTGCTGAACAAGTAGAGCAAAACGCGGGAGCTTTAGGCTGGGAGTTATCCAGTGTAGAAATTGCTGAACTCAGTCAAAATTATTGACCGCCAGCCAGGTATCTTGGAAGTAGTGGCCAAAACTAGACCAGATCTATGAACGAAGAATTTACCAGCACCGCAATGCCCAGCCCTGATGCCCCGCAGCTTACTGTGGAGCAGGCGATCGAGAATCTGCAAGGCAGTGACTTGGGGCTGCGAATGTATGCGGCCTGGTGGCTGGGAAGGTTTCGGGTAGATGACCCCACGGCGATCGAAGTTTTAATTAAGGCTCTCCAGGATGATGAAGATCGCACTGGAGTTGGTGGTTATCCATTGCGGCGTAATGCTGCGCGGGCATTGGGTAAACTGGGCGATTTGCAAGCCGTTCCGGCGCTGATGGAGGCTTTGGTCTGTGCCGATTTTTATGTGCGAGAGGCTGCTGCTCAGGCTCTAGAAAGCCTGGGCGATCCGGTGGCGGTGCCTATTTTAATCCAGCTCCTAGCCAATCAGCTTCCGGGCACTCTGCCAGCGACCGAGCCACCCCAGTTGGTTCAGCCTTTTGATGCCATCTTAGAGGCTTTGGGTACTTTGGGGGGAGTACAGGCCATTGAGGTGATTAAACCATTTTTAGATCATCCGGTACCCCGGATTCAGTTCTCGGCGGCGCGGGCGCTTTATCAGTTATCACCAGATCAGCAAGTTGCTGATGCCTATGGCGATCGGTTAATTACAGCCTTAAAGCTTGACGATCTTCAGCTTCGCCGAGCGGTCTTGGCAGATTTGGGGGCGATCGGTTATTTGGCTGCTGCGAGGCCGATCGCTGAGACCCTGGCTGAAAACAGCCTGAAACTCATCTCTCTCAAGGGCTTGCTAGAAAAACAGTTGCAGCTTCACGGCCAAGATCAGCTCTCTGAAGGTGCAATTACGGTCATGGCTTTGATGGATGATTTACTATGATTTTCGAGTATCAATATTCAGTAGGAATGAGCGAATAGGATGTCATAAAGTTTCAATCGTTTTTTTTAGTCGATTCTGGCAGTGACTTCTCTCTATCCCAACGATATAAAGTAATCATCAAAACTACTACTCCTACCTGAATAGCAAGATTGGGAATAGTTGTTTCTAACTCTCTACCAGCAGCTAATCTGGCTAAAAATACCACGCCACCAATAAAGCCAGAACCAGCAAAGGCTAAATAGAAGAAACGACGCAGGCTGCGATAGGGCGATTTAGCCTCAGCCTTGAGACGACGATAGAGTTCTGGATCTAGAGAAGATTTATTAGTCATGGTATATGGTGATATTTACTTACAAAGATAACGCCGATGTCGCTTAGAGGTAGAGCCATCGATATGGATTGAGTCTAAATTTCAATTTGCAATCAATTAAATCATCCGCAAAATCTCTTGTGCCATCTTGACGGCAGCCCCTTTGCCTCCCACCCGTTCTTGGCCACGCATCAAGCAGTATCTGAGCCTGACCGGGTCAGCTAAAGTCCGATCGATTACCGCTGCTGCTGTCTGAATACTTTGGGCATCGGCGGGCTGAGTGCCAATGGTTTCTATTGAGTCCCCCAATAAACGCATTTGCGCCTCAGCAAAACTGTAGGTGAACTGTGGCCCCTCGCCTGGTAACTGCACAATCGGTTTACCCAGACCGACCGCCTGTTCGATCGCCGTGCCAGCCATCCCACACACCAAGTTACATTGCTCTAAGATATCTGCAAAAGCATCAGTGGCAAAACCCACTTCTAGCTTTAAGGGCGGGTAGTAAAGCCGGTTTTCTAGATACTCCCAACCTCCGGCTTGAGCCACTGTTTGTAACGGAGCAAGTTCCCCTGTTACAAAGTTGGGAGTCAGAGCCAGCCACATCTGCGGCTGCATTGGTAAGCGTGATAGCTCGATCGCCAATCGCAACAAAATCACCAAATTATTGGCTGCTTCTGGCTGCCGACTACCGGGTAACAGCGCTACCATCGGATATTGAGAATCGAGCTGTAAATCGCGGCCAGAGGGAATCAGCGCATCCATAAATGGATTACCCCAAAAATTCAAGTGCTGGAAACCACGTTTACGCAACACTTCGGTCGTAAAAAGATCCCGAGTAAAAATTTGCTGACAGCGATCGGAGGCAATAAGTGAATCTTTAATGGGAGCAATCCGCAATCGGCCTTCGTAATGGGCAGAGCAAGAACTCAATAGAGCCATATAAGGACATTTGGTGAGAGCAGCAATCCCCAACACCACCTGATCGCCAGTCACAAAAATCAGGTCAGCATCCTGACAATATTGGCGCACTGCCTTGATTTGTTGCCATAACCGACCAATTAAGCCATCAAAAATATCGGCGGCTAGCAGCCGTTTATCCATATAAGCAAAGCCCCCGGAGGGCATTTCAGACTTAGTTGGCCCAATAATTGGAATATTTAACTGCCGATAAGCATTGCCTGCTCCTACGATCGGCATCGCCCCAATTTGAACGGTGGGATCTTGTAAATGCAGCGCCTGCGCCACCATACTGCCGTTGACATCTTCGCCATGGCCGTTGCTGAGAAATAATACTTTTTTAGGCATGGAACCCTAGAAACAAACTGCTGGCCACCGTCTGACAGATTAGGCATATGCAGCAAGATCCTAGCACGGCTGACTGCCGGACACAAGTACTTCAAATCCTTGTACAGCAAGGATTTGATAGATATCTTGAGAAAGCCTGATTTTGATGGACTGATCAGCTGAAAGTGTTGATATACGGTACATCGTAAATCCGTTTTTCAAGATTCATCAACGGTTTCAAGAGATGTGTCCGGCAGCCAGACTCACTGCTTATTACAATGGTTCAAGAACATTTCTACTGTTTCACCATTTTTTTTATAAATGTTAGATCTCAACAAAGTCGCCAAACAGTTGCCTACCGTGGGTGCCCACCTGACCAAAGAAGCTCAGGCCGGGAGCTTGCGGATGCAGCTAGCCACTCGCCATTTTCAAACCGCGATCGAGCAACAAGCCGCCCTACAACAACGGCAAGAACAATGGCGACAGCGGTTACGCTTTGGGGCGGCGCACCCGATCGAAGACCTAGATACTTGTATAGATATCAGCACGCCACCAGCTCAACATACGGTCTTAGCCACCGACGGTTCCCAAATTGCCCCCAGTCACCATGAGATCGCCTACTGTTACTTGATCAACGTGGGACGGGTGATGATTCACTATGGCCAGAGCTTACAGCCATTGCTGGACAGCATCCCAGAAGTTTTTTATTTGGCGGCGGATCTCTATGAGTCGCGCAAATGGGGCATTAATACCGAAGAATGGATGGGCAACAAGCGCACCGTGGCCGAGGCAGTGGTGCTGGCCGATTTGGGCTATGACTGGGTGAACCCGCCATTTGACCCTGATAATGTGACTCCCCGTGCGGCTCAGGTGCCGATGCTGGCAATGGTGGATGGGTCTTTGGTATATCGCTTTTTAGAAGAGTTGCCGGTGGATGCGCGGGAATCTTTGTTGGATCCGATGATGGCGGCTTGGGAAAAACTGCGATCGATCAAAATTCCGATGGTTAGCTATCTTAGCGCCTCACGGAGCATTGATACTTTGAATTTATTGAGACTGTTGAGTTGTACTTTCCCAGAGCCAGACTGCATGAGTAACTGTAGCAACTTTGATAAACCGCCCTGTCAGGTCTTTGATGGTCTAAGGGATACTACCTTGTGGCTCGATCGACTGCAACCTGGACAACGGAGCTGTCTGTGGCAGAGCAAGGTGAGGGTGATGGATTTTTACCCAGAAGAACAGCGGATACATTTTTGCTATTTACATGTGGGTGCCGAGATTGCGCGGGTGGAGATGCCTCAATGGGTGGCGGCTGATGCTGAGATGCTCGATCGGGCTTTAGGAATTGTGCTTTCGCAGGTACAAAAAGGTCAGGGGTATCCGGTGGCTATTGCCGAGGCTCATAATCATGCGGTGGTGAGGGGAGCCGATCGTACCAGCTTTTTCTCGCTGCTAGAGCGAGAAATGCTCAAGGCCGGTCTGAAAAATGTGGGGGTTTCTTACAAAGAGCGGCGCAAGCGGACGAGTATTGCTTAGATCGGGGCTGGCACGATGCTAAAATTCTCGCAGTATGAATCCTATGTGACATGAATCAAAGAATTACCACCCTGCCGCGCTTCTATCAATTGATTTGGGTGATTACCGGGGTATCGATCGCCATCTTTGCCAATTTTGTTTCGGCTTACACCACCAGTCCTCCCTGGCTGTGGTTTCAGCATGGCATCGAAGTGGTGCCTCTGAATGTTAGTTGCCAAATTGCAGCAGTGCTGTTGATTGCCAGTGTGGGTGGTCGGGTGCCAGGGACTTTGGTACAGGCCATTTATCTATTTTTGGGCATCACTGGTCTCTTTAAGGTGTTTCATGATGGCGGCGGTTGGGGCTATTGGCATAACCCGAGCTTTGGTTATTTGTTGGGCTTTTTGCCTGCTAGCTGGCTCTGTGGTTCTTTGGCTTTTCGGCTGCGTCCGACCCTCGAAAATCTCAGTATGAGCTGTGTGAGCGGTTTAGTTGTCATTCATATCTGTGGGTTGTTTTATTTGTTCTGTTTGCAAATTATGAATTGGTTACAGGGAATGCCTTTGGGGTTTCAAACTTATGCCACGCAATATTCTTTGAATCCTTTACCAAGTCAATTAATGTTGACTTGTGGTGCGGCGGTAGTGGCTTATATTTTGCGGAAGCTGTTGCTGTATTAGCTATGAAATTTATTAAGAACCCTTGGTTTTGGTTGATGGCGATCGGGAGTTTGCTCCTGGATATTTTTACTAAATATTTGACCATCCAAAATCTCCAAATTGGTCAATCTCATCCATTGTGGCCTGGAGTATTTCATTTTACCCATGCCATTAATAAAGGTGCTGCTTTTAGTATGTTTCAGGGGGAGGGCTGGCTACGCTGGTTATCTTTGGCAGTGAGCTTGGCATTAATTGCCTTAGCAATCTTTGGCCCTCGGTTACAAAAACTCGAACAGGTGGGCTATGGTGCCGTGCTGGCTGGGGCTTTAGGGAATGGCATTGAGCGTTTTAGTCAGGGATATGTGACTGATTTTATTGATTTAAGGTTGATTGATTTTGCAATTTTTAATTGGGCAGATATTTCGATTAATATTGGGATTGGAGCTTACTTGCTGCATACTTTGTTGATGAGTAAGTCTAGACTGTGATTTATGTGGAAATCTATTGTTCAAGATATTAATTCTGCGATCAATCGCCCTTTTGCGCCCACTGAGTTTAGATCGATCAATGGCGGCTGTATCAACCAAGCTTATTTATTAAGTGATGGTCAACAGCAGTATTTTGTGAAGCTCAATCGTCCAGAAACTGCTGCAATGTTTGCGGCAGAAGCTGCTGGCTTGAGCGAAATAGCTGCAACTCAAACAATCACTGTTCCTACCGTGATCTGTGCTGGTGTCACTGACCAACATGCTTACTTAGCCCTGAGTTACTTAGATTTAGCTGGTAGATCTCCGCAAGCTTGGGAAAAATTGGGAGCAGAGTTAGCAGCGCTGCATCGGTTTAATCCTGGGAAGCGCTTCGGTTGGCATCGCAATAACACGATCGGCTCCACTCCCCAAATCAATGACTGGCAAGATAACTGGGTAGATTTCTTTGCAAACCAGCGTTTGGGCTATCAATTTCAGCTTGCCACCTCCCGAGGTGGGCGGTTTCCGGGTCAACAGGGGCTGTTGGCGAAATTGCCAGAGATTTTGGATCATCAGCCTCAGCCCTCGATCGTCCATGGAGATTTGTGGGGTGGTAATGCGGGTTTTACTGGTTCTGGGGTGCCAGTGATTTTTGACCCGGCGACTTACTGGGGTGATCGAGAAGTAGATTTGGCCATGACCGAGCTGTTTGGTGGTTTTCCTCGGGCTTTTTATGCGGGTTACGAATCGGTATCTCCGCTGACAGCGGGCTATCAGCAGCGCAAGGTAATATATAACCTCTACCATTTACTAAATCACTATAATTTGTTTGGTGGTAGTTATGAGAATCAGGCTAACGCAGCAATTGAGCAAATCTTGAGGTCGTGAAAAATACTTGTATTTTTGTTAAGATACTTTATGATGAGTATAAATACTTGCCCTAATCAATTTGGTTCTGCTTTCGGGAAAACTGTGGTTTGAGGAAAGCATTTAGCCACCAGATAGAATTTACCTAAGGAATTATAAAGTTATGACCAATGAAGTTGCAAAAAAATCTCCCCATCACGTCGTTATTGTAGGCGGAGGTTTTGGTGGACTTCATGCGGCCATGTCTTTAGGCAATATTGATGGTGTAATGGTTACATTGATCGATAAACGTAATTTTCACCTTTTCCAGCCGCTTTTATACCAAGTGGCCACAGGTGGCTTGTCGCCAGCAGATATCTCTTCACCTCTGCGATCGATCCTCAATAAGCAGCGGAATGTCAAAGTGCTGATGGGGCAAATCAGAGACATTGACCCAGAGCAAAAGAAAATTTCCCTCACCAAAAGCGAAATCACTTATGACAGCTTAATCGTAGCCACCGGAGTTAGCCATCACTATTTTGGTAACGACCAGTGGGCAGAGACCGCTCCCGGTTTAAAGACCGTCGAAGATGCCTTAGAAATGCGGCGGCGAATCTTTATGGCTTTCGAGGCTGCCGAAAAAGAAGATGATATGGAAAAACGGCGGGCTTGGCTGACTTTCGTGGTTGTGGGCGGTGGACCGACTGGGGTGGAACTGGCGGGGGCGATTGCTGAGCTAGCTTACAGCACTCTCAAAAAAGATTTTCGCAGCATTGATACTGCCGAAGCCAAAATTGTTTTAGTGGAAGGACTCGATCGAGTGCTGCCTCCCTACTCCCCAGATTTATCGGCCAAAGCAGAAGAATCTCTGGTGAAATTGGGTGTAAAAGTCCAGACCAAAGCCCTCGTCACCAATATTTCTGACAATGTCGTGACCATCCGCCAGGGTGAGCAGATCGAAAGCTTGCCAGCTCGGACTATTCTGTGGGCAGCGGGGGTAAAGGCTTCGCCTGTCGGTCAAATGTTGGCTGACCATACCGGGGTGGAACTCGATCGGGTGGGCAGAGTAATGGTGGAATCAGATCTGAGCATCAAGAACTATCCAGATATTTTTGTGATCGGCGACCTGGCCAACTTCCGCAAACCAGATGGTGCATCTTTAGCCGGAGTAGCACCAGTCGCTACTCAAGAAGGCAAGTATGTGGCAGACCTGATTAGTAAGCGGCTAGCCGGACAGAGTTTGCCAGCTTTTGAATACAATGATGCGGGCAGTTTGTCAGTAATTGGTCGCCATTCAGCAGTGGCCGATATTGGTAAGGTGAAATTATCAGGATTTTTTGCCTGGTTGATTTGGGTTTTTGTGCATATTTATTATTTGATTGAATTTGATAATAAGTTGGTGGTGTTTATTCAGTGGACCTGGAGTTACTTCACCCGCAAGCGCGGTGCGCGACTGATTACTGGTGATGAATCTCTGGGGCAAATCGGAGTAGACGATCGAGGTGATTATTTTGTAGTCCCCAGAATTAAAGTTAAAACACCTGCGTAGGAAGCTTCGGTGAGGGTAGGAGCAGTAAGCAACTGGTGACGAAAGAATCAGCCTCTTTGGTTAATTGAATATATTGCAGAAAGTCATCCTGCTGGCCCTGCCCAGCATTGCAAATTATATAGCTGACTGGGAGTCAAATCAGTTAATAGAGCTAACTCATACTTGCTGGACTGACTAGTGGCTAACTCTACTTCATAGTTCATCAATCGATCTTGATGGAAAACAGTGACTTTTATCAGATCGGATACTTGATAACAAGCCAACCGATCAGCTAATTGATCCGCAGTCACTCGATAACCATCGATCGCCACTAATTCATCCCCCGGATCAATGCCAGCCAATGCTGCCGGAGAACCGGTGGCCACTGTCTTAATCATTTCTCGTCCTTGTTCTGTCTTGACCACCGCTCCCCAATAAGGTGTAGGTGATGCTGCTGCTGCTATTTTGAGACCAAAAGGCTGAAGATATTCATTAAAAGGCAGTTCGATCGAGCTATATAAATAATCTCGATAAAAGTCTTGTAAATCTACGCCCGCGATATGTTGAATGAGGGATTCTAGTTCTCGATCGGTAAACCCTTTGCCCACCTGACCATAATCGTGCCAAAGCTGCACTAACACATCGTCGAAAGACTTCTCGCTATTGCTCAACGCCCGAATCTTTAGATCCAACAACAGTGCCACCATTGCACCTTTCAAATAGTAAGACATTTGAGAATTGCTACTGTTGGCATCGGGGCGATAGAGTTTAATCCAAGCATCAAAGCTAGATTCGGTCACTGGCTGCACTAAGCGACCAGGGGTGGTTAAAAATCGAGAAATTTCTTTGGACATTTGAGTGAGCAAAGTCGATCGGCCATAAATCTCGGCTCGCTGGGGCATCAAAATATCGTAGTAGCTAGTTACTCCTTCGCTAAACCATAGGCTGGGCGTGTAGTTTTCTTGGTTGTAGTCAAACTTCTCTAAACCTTGAGGAAAAATCCGTTTCACGTTCCACAAGTGGAAGAACTCATGGGCAACTAGCTGCATGAACTGTTCGTATTGCTCTGTTTTTTGTAATTGCCAACGGGGATAAAGCAAAGAGCAACAATTTTTGTGTTCTAGGCCACCATAGCCATTTGCTGAAAGATGCAGCAGAAATAGATATCGATCGTAGGGCAAGCCACCAAAAATTTTGGCGGTGACTGTGACAATTTTGGTAATATCTGCCAGCCATTTGGGCACATCGATATGGCCTTCGCCCCAAATCGCCAACTGATGAGTCTTACCTAAAACTTCAAAGTTATAAACTCGGTGTTGACCAATCTCGAAGGGGCTATCTACTAATTCATCGAAATTTTGGGCAATAAAAATATTGTTGGCACCGGGTAGTGGTGTAGTTACTTGCCAGTTAGCTGGGGGGACAATTTCGATCTGGATTGGTTCATGAGTTCGATCGGGTATCAAAAACAGTAGCGCCGCCGGGTTAAAGTAGCCATGGCTAGCATCTAAATGGTTAGTCCGCACAGTCAGATCATTGGCAAATACTCGATAGCTAATCGTCAAATCACCGCTGCCCTCTATACACCAATGGTTCTTAGCCGTTTTGTAGGAGCTTAAAGAGTTGCCTTGAGCATCGATCGCCTGAAAGTCTTGCAAGTGCCGAGAATATTCTCGCACCATATATGAACCAGGTGTCCATACCGGCATTTGTAAATGGAGCTGGGGCTGTTTCCAGTCATTAATTTCCAGCGTAACTTCAAAAAAATGGGTTTGGGGCTGAGGCATAGCCACCCGATACGAAAGTAAGGTAGAAGACATAATTTAAATTTTGAATGGTTAAGTAAATTTTTAACTGTTTTTCTCAAATATCGGAACGGCGGGATTCGAACCCACGACCCCTACTACCCCAAAGTAGAGTACGTAACGACTGAAATGAATAACGGGCAAGACTTTGAAGCGTTCTCATTAAGTGGTCGGTGTAATGAGAGTTAAATCTTGCCAAAAAATATGATTTTTCCGAACGCCAAAAGCAGACCGCCAACAATGGTTACAGTTACGCCAACCGCAACGCCCCGGCTAATGAATTCCCGGCTGGTGATTCGCTGGTCTAGGTTTTTGGTCTTCTCATCAAATTTGGTATCCAGGGCTTTAAGTTCGGATCGCAGCTCCCTGATATCGCCTTCAACTTTGGCAAAACTTGTTTCTACCTTGGCAAAGCCTACTTCTATTCGCTGTTCAAGCTTTGCGAACTGCTGCTGACTACTAAGAGCAAGATCTGCGATCTGCTTCTGCATGGCAGTACTACCATCGGTAATCTGTTTCTGGGTAGCAATGTTCCCCGCAGTGATTAGATCTTTTAATTGCTGTAAGTCTGTATCCGTGGCGGTTGCCATGTTAACCTCTGATTATGAATTTGTTTATTCTTTGATTCTCCTAAGGAGACGCTCCGCGAACGCGCTGCTGCAAACAGTCTGTTCGATCGAGCAAAGCCCTCGCCTTCATTGGTGGGGCTTTCTCGATTATAGAGGGTAGACGGGTGGTTATTCGTGCTTCAGAGGTGGTCAGAAGGTTTCTACGTGGAGTATCAGGAAGGCTGATCGCCATTGTGCGGCGGGTGCCATCATTCCAAACCAGTATTAAGCGGCCTTCTTTGTTCTGGATTCCAACTTTCATATTTTTGAGCGGTGTAGATTTTGTCCACCGATAACCACTCTCCAAAAGCCCTTGTTGACAATAGGAAAGGCTCCATAGAGAATTGTTATCTCTTAGGAACCTTCCATAGTCTTAATTTCAGCCAAATCGGAACGGCGGGATTCGAACCCACGACCCCTACTACCCCAAAGTAGTGCGCTACCAGGCTGCGCTACGTCCCGACATCGGCCTCTCATCATAGCAAACAACTGTGCTCATCGCAACCAAAAATAAAATCAAGAATTACCAGCATTTTGCTAGGGAACTACTTTCGTAATTCTTGAAAGATTTCTTTTGCGGCGGCTATACCAGTGGCACAACCTCCTTCCATATAACCTTGCGCATCGATCGAGCAATGTTCACCAATAAAGAATAAGTTACCGACTCTTTCGCCTTCGGCTCCACCAAACTTTGTCCATTGCCCAACCAAGTAAGAGGCATAGGAGCCGCGAGTGTAAGGTGAATCTAACCAATCAGAGATCGCTACTTTGCCGATGGCAAGTTGGGCTACGCCGGGATAAATCCGATCGAAATCTCTGGCTAATTGATTAGCGATCTGCGGCGGCTTGGATCCTGAGATCTTCACCCCCAATTTGCCGCCGCTGAAATTGGTGATAATTCCGGCTTTGCCGGGAGTATAGCGGCTGGTTTCCCAGGTTTCGCTGGTAGTTAAGTCGCTAAAAGATTGACCATTGGAGCGATACTTTCTACGCCATAGTCGATCGCTATAGCTGAGCATTGTTTTGGTGCTGGTGCCATAGCCTAATTCTTGGATGGCGGTTTGTTTGACTGCCGGTAGCTGCACACCTAAGTCGATTTTACGTAGAACGCTAAAGGGCAGGGCTAGAATTACTCGATCAAAAGTAGCAACATTGCTCACTCCATTTTGGCGCAGACTGACCTGATAGCGACCATTTGCTGTAGTACGAATGGATTCTAGAGCGGTGTTGGTTTCGATGCGATCATTTAGTTTTTGGGCTAATTTATTGGTGATCTGCTGGTTGCCACCGCGAATATGATAGCGCTGATCGCTTTCGCCAAAGATTTCTATTTTGTCGGTTTTTTTGCCAATCAGTGATAGCAAATTAATCGCCGACTGCCGATCGACTTCCAAACCAAACTCGTTGAGGTAAGCGACTTCAATAAACTTTCGTAACAATGGGTCGGGGCAATATTGTTGCAGATAGGCTGCGATGGAGAGTCGATCGAGTTGAATAGCCCGAGGATTGGTCGTTTTGTAGTTTACTGTGCCGATCGCTTTTACATCTCGATTCATTTGTTGGGCGAGGGGCATAAAGGGAACAACTAGTTCTTGCTCTTTGATTAGACGGTTGTTGAAAAACCACACATCTGGAGTAAGTCCTTGATCAACAGGCACTAAATCTACTGCAACTAAGCCTAGTTCTTGGACTAGTTGCCGAATATTGGTATGCCCAGAATCGATGTATTCACCTCCTAATTCCATGGTGATGGCGGTGCCCAAGGCATTTTGCTGACTGAGCATTCTGCCACCAGTGCGTTTGCTAGCTTCGATAATACGCACGGGCACGCCTGCTTTTACTAGATAATAAGCTGCGGTTAGTCCGGCGATGCCTGCACCGACAATTAAAACTGGGGATTTATTGGCGGCGTTGGCTGGCTGATGAAGTTGTTTGTCGAAAACCAGAGCGGCAGCGCCACTGGCGGTTGCGAGGGAGGCTTGAAGAAGACGACGACGGCTTATGCGGGTTGCTAATATTTCGCTGGCGGTGGCCGCAGAGATTTTTTGCTGGGCAGCGAAGCTGGCAATTCGATAAACTCGTCGTAAAACCTGAATTAAATTAGTTTTAGCCATGATTTAGTTCGTCTCATTGTACTCAAAGAAGATATAAAAAACATATCTTCTTTGAGTGAATATGTATATATATTCCAGTTCATTCTTAAGATCGCTTCATATTAATTATCTAGAAGTATGAGCTGACAAAGTTCCTCTGGTGACTCCAAGCTGATTGCGCAACTGTAACTTTTGCCAGAGATGGGCACCAGACATTTCTCCAGCTAGCAGCCGATGGTATTGGGCGATTACCTCTTCTACCTTCTGACCGTCTTCCTGGAGAAACTCTAGACGGAAATGACGAATGCCTAGATCTAATAGCTCTACTAAGTATTCAGCACCGGTTTGCGCCACACCGTTGTAGAGAGTATTCCGACAGCCAATATCGGCTTGCAATATGTGCGCGGTGCCGATTCTGTCCACCAACTCCACCTGCTGAGTATCACAAGGGCGACCACAATCTTTATAGTCTTTACCAGTAGATAAAAAGGCACAGAAAACACAGTGTTCCATATGAAACATGGGCATGTGTTGATGAATAGTGACTTCTAATAAGTGGGGTGAATAGCTTTTTATTAGGTCAGTAAGCTGAGAGATATTCAAATCGTAAGAGGCTGTGACTCGCTCTAGTCCGAGCTGCTGGAAGTAATCGGCGGTGATCGCGTTGGCAATGTTTAGTGAGAAATCACCGATGCAGCGTTTACCTGCAAATAGCTCCAACTGATCGTAATTACGCACTAAATAGCCAGCAGGGTTGCAGGCATCTAGTTGCTTGAGAGTCCATTGCTCATTGCTTTTGGTGATTCTGGGCGGCACGGCAAATAGTTGGGCTTGGCCTGCGAGGGATGCAGCCGATCGATAGTCTTGGGGATTATTAAACTCGCAGTAAATCTGAGGCACCTTCTTATTCACGGCGGCTTCTAGTTGTTCTAAGGTTCTGACTAATACATTGATCTGAGGCAACGACATGATTGTAGTTGTCTTGGGCACTAAATCAGTGAACGATCGATCTTCATGCAGTTGCCAAACTCTGGGTGCTGTGCGTAGCTCCAGCATTTGAGTGACAATCTCACGCCGTAAACGATTCAGCTCACTCACTGGTAACATAGCCTGTGCTGCTATTGAGCAACTCAATTCGCCCAGGTGGAATGGAGTGTTTCCTAATCTGCCAAGCTGTTCTTGTAATTTAGTGGCAGTCAGTGGCTTGTTTTGAGCGATCGATAGCATCATCTCGGATGCCACCTGTACCTCATGCCCCTGTTGGTCAGTGGCTAATAATTTCAATGCTTCATCAATGTTTCCGGTAGCTATAATATCTAGCGGCTGAGTAGCTCCGATCTTTTCGGTATTATAGGTTTGGCGAACTTGTTTTTCTAGCTCTGGATCGCTGGTTTTCCAGATTTTGTCGCCGACTTTGATCGATCGCAAATCTACCTGCTCCCAGTTAAAACTCACTTCTGCAAAATCATCATCACTATCAATAGTATAGACGCGGCCACCTACGCCCTGATTGCCGATAGCCAAGCCATCACCGGGTTTAATGGGGACTTGAAATTGAATAATAATTGATCGCATTCCCACTCGCACTACTTCGCCAACTAAAACTCCTTGCTTGCTGCTGAATTCGCCATGTACCAGGGTTTGGTTATCAATGCCGCCCAGCCAGCCGGTGGATAAGCCGCGAGAGAAAGCCATTTCTAGCTGATATCTGTCACCTGTTGTTGGAGCGATGTGATCGCGGTGAGGATCGATCGATTGATAGTCCAAAGAGTCGATCGCCTGTCGATAAATTTTGGTGACACTGGCTACGTATTCTGGGGTCTTTAAGCGGCCTTCGATTTTCAAACAACTAATGCCAGCGGCGACAATTTGGGGTAATAGTTCTAACCCGGCCAAATCTTGAGGACTGAGTAAATATTGCTGATTACCTAAATCTACTTTGTAGCCATTAGCAACTAACTCATAAGGCAACCGACAAGCCTGGGCGCATTCACCCCGATTGGCCGATCGACCGCCCAAAGATTCGCTGGTTAAACATTGACCAGAGTAGGCTACGCAGAGGGCACCGTGAACGAAAATTTCTAGGGGGAGCTTGGTGGAGCCGAGCTGTTGTTGTATTTTGGTGATTTCTTCGATCGAGCATTCTCTGGCCAGCACCACGAGATTACAACCTAGATCTTGAGCGAATTTTACGCCAGCGGCGCTGGTGATAGTCATTTGAGTAGAGGCGTGGATTGGCCAGTCGGGGGAGACATGCCGAATGGCGCGACAAATGCCCACATCTTGAACGATTGCTGCATCAACTCCAGCGCGAATGGCAGTCTTGAGGTAAGCTTCGACGGCGGGGAGTTCGTTAGGGAAGATGAGGGTGTTGAGGGTGAGGTAGCCTTTTACGCCACGCTGATGCAAAAAAGCCATGAGTTCTGGCAGGTCGGCGGTGCTGAAGTTTTCGGCTCTCATGCGGGCGTTGAATCGATCGAGGCCAAAATATATGGCATCGGCACCGTTTTCGACGGCGGCTTTGACGCAGTCCCAATCGCCTGCGGGGGCTAGTAGTTCGGGCTTGTGGCCGGGTGATGATGTCATGGGAACTGGCGGGGTGGTGGGCAAGAGTTGGCTGCTTTCAGCCATGATACACCGGGCTGTCTATTGAGATTAATGATAAAAACGAGAGTCTGGTAGCCACAACCACCAGACCCATGTTAAAAATATCACCTTAATTAATTCACGCAATCTTTAACCGGCGAATATTTTGATTAATAGTGATTGCCAACTCGACGGTGATGCACCGCCGTCAGACCCACATCTTTAGCCACCCGACCATCGGCCACCGTGGCATAGACAATGTGATGATCGTTGCAGGCTAGGCGACTAACCACCTCACATTCTAAATAAGCCAAAGCGTCAGTAAGAATCGGAGTTCCATTAGAATCAGCTTGAGTTTTCACCCCAGCAAACCGATCGGCTCCTGGCGCAAAGCGTTTCAAAAAGTGACGCATTAGCAACTGATAGTTACCTTCTTCCAAGATATTGAGAATAAACTTATCGCCCACCTGCATCAGAGAATCGATCGCCCGGTCATTGGCCACCGCGATTGACACACCCAAAGGCTCAAAGCTAGCCTGAGTCACCCAAGAAGCCAACATCGCACTACTCGAATCTCCCTTTTTGGCCGTGATGATATATAAGCCACCGCTGATTCGCCCCAAAGCCTTATCTAAATCAGAATCCAGCGACTTCATTTGCTTGATTGCCTGCTCCTTAGTCAGCAATTGCCCCAAGTCAGTCCCGGCCTCTTCGCACTGCTGATACACCGCCTCGCTGGGCACATCTAGCACCCGAATCGGCGGAAAAGCAACCACTGCCCCAATTTCTCGGAACCTAGTCAAAATCGGATCCACCGGCTCATCGTCACCGCCGTAGGATTCTAGTAACCCCACCGCCTGCTTGCCAGTAATCGCGGCCAGCACCGTACCAATTGCCGCCGTCGCAGTTCCAGCCGTCGCGGGCGGCATCGCAATCACAATTCCAGTACTGCGTCCGACAAGCTCCTGCACTTCCTGTGGATCTGAGGCATTTAGATCCATCATCTCTACAGCCACGCTGGTTTTAGTGATACCTCGGGCGATCGATTGTGTCAGCCGATCGCTGTATCCATAGTCCGACACATAAAACACTGCCACCGTCGTTTCAGCCTTAGCCTTCACCTGACTCCATTGGCGATAGCGTTCCACTAACTCGGTGGTGTTGTACTTCAGCATTGGGCCATGGCCGGTGCCGATCATCTTCACCTCTGGTAACTCACCCATTCGTTTTAAGGCCGAGAGCACCGATCGAGAATTGGGAGCCATTAAACACTCATAGTAAAACCGATAATCGGGCGAAATCCGCTCTAAGTCTTCATCAAAAGCGGCATCAGAGCAATAGTGCAAACCAAAAGCATCGCAGGTATACAAAATCTGGGTGCCGTGGTCGTAAGTAAAAATGGTATCTGGCCAATGTAGATTTGGAGCCATCACAAACTCTAGTTCATGACCCTGACCCAAATCGATCTTATCGCCGTTTTTAATAATTTGAGTAGTGAACTCTTGATGAACAAAGTTTTTGAGGAACTCGATCGCCACCTTAGAACCCACCACGGTTGCCTGGGGAGCTAAAGCCAATACGTCTTTCACTAAGCCACTGTGGTCTGGTTCGGTGTGGCTGATCACTAAGTAATCTATTTTGCTGGGGTCAATCTGTCCCCGCAGGGCATCTAAGTAAAGCTGCCGGAATTTTTCGTGGGAGGTATCTACCAAGGCCAGCTTGTCGCCTTGAATAATATAAGAATTATAGGTGGTGCCGTTTTGCAGCCCAAACTCAATATCAAATCGATCGCGTTCCCAATCTAGCGATCGAATGGTGGTGGTGTTGATGGCGACCGGTGCTGTCTGGATGGTGAGCCGCTTGGTGACTGTTGCTGTTGCCGAAACCATTGGTATTCCCCGCATCTTGAACGTATGAGTATTTGTTCCTATTGTGACACGATCGTGGGGGATAGGGTCGAGGCAAATGTTCTTGCTAAAACAATCTTGCCAATAGGCACCAACCTGCGCTAACATGTTGAATCTATGGCGAGTGTCGCCAAGTGGTTAAGGCAGCGGCTTGTGGTGCCGCCATTCGCGGGTTCGACCCCCGTCATTCGCCCTCATAGATCAAAAGGGACAGAGATTAATCTCTGTCCCTTTTGTTTTGTTCGATCGGTTGCGGCTGACGTTGAGTTCGACTCCGCTCACCCAACTAGTTAGCAATTACTTGTAGAGTGGGCACTGCCTACCCTACATTAGATTACTGCTTACGATTCCGCTCACCCAACTAGTTGATCAGGTATACGGTCGCTGAGCGGAGTCGAAGTGAACCGGATACCGCCAGCTTCTAGCGTTTCTTAGTGCTCAATACTTTGATCTTAGTTACCAAAGCGCCCTTGATTTTTTCGTAGTCGGTAGAAGTGCCGCTGTTGGGTTTAGGAAAAAAGTCTAAAGCGCCTGCTTTCATTAGGCTATAGATATTCTCTACATCACTAGGATGCACAGCATTGCTGATGACCAATACGGGTAAGGGATTTTGGGCCATTAACTTTTGAGTAAACTCTAGGCCATCCATCGTAGGCATTTGCAAATCGGTGCAGATAACATCGGGCTTGGTTTGTTGGATCACGCGCAGAGCTTCAGCACCATCGCGGGCTGTGCCAACTACATCAATTTCTGGAGAAGAATTGAGCAGACGTTCTAAAACTTCCAAGGCAACTACAGAATCTTCGACTAGTACTACTTTTACAGGGGGCATGGTTTGTTTCCTATTAATGTTTTAAGAGTGTTTAAAAGCAGAGACTGATCAAAATCTCCTTTGGTCAAGTAAGCAGAGGCACCGGCCTGAAGACCGCTCTGGCGATGCTCTTCTTTGGCGAGGGTTGTCACCAACACGATCGGTAGATCTTGGTATGCGGCAATTCCCCTAATGCTCTTAGTCATTTCCAGACCAGTCATGTTGGGCATTTCTACATCCGAGACGATCGCATCGAAAGAGCCAGCCTGTAACTGGTTGAAGCCATCCAAGCCATCTACGGCAGCAGTAACTTTATAACCAGCATCAGCCAGAATACGCTGTACCTGTGTCCGAATCGGAATAGAATCTTCTACTAGCAGAATATTTGGTGGTTGATATTCGGTAGTTATTGACAAGCGGCGTTCAGAACTAACCAATTTGCCACCGGCAGCCACAAATAAATCTAATGGATTAAGCACCATACAGATTTCGCCGCTGCCTAAAATGCTCGCACCAGAAATATTCGGGACATTTCTTAAGAGCTTATTGAGCGCTTTCACCACAATTTGCTGTTGTTCGAGCAGCTCATCTACTAGTATGCCCAAGTATTCCCCGTCGATCTTCATAAAGATACAGGGGATTTTTTGCTGGAGTTTGATTAAACCGGCTGTAGAATCAGGTGAGGCTACTGGTAGCTCTAGTAAGTCGGCTAACCAAGCTACTGATACGCCTCGATCTTGCCAATGGACAGTAAGCTTGCCATCGAGACTGAAAATTTCTTGCCGATCGATAAACTGCATAGATTCGATCGCATCCAGTGGCATGGCATAGGGCAACTTTTGCACCTGTAAAATTAGAGCATCTACCGTGGCCAAACTGTTGTTCAGCAAAATGCGGAAAGTGCAGCCCTGACCAGGAATCGAATCAATTTTGATCGAACCCTTGATTTTTTCGATGTTGGTACGCACCACATCCAAACCCACGCCTCGCCCTGAAATTTCGGTAATCGTAGTTCTAGTGGAGAAACCCGCTGCAAAAATCAGCGACTGGATTTGATCTGAAGTCATCAAATCTAGCTCGCTGGCACTATACAGATCGCGTCGAATCGCAGTTTGGCGAATAGCATCGAGATCTAAACCGCGACCATCATCAGAAATAATAATTTCGATTTGGTTGCCGCGCTGCACGCCCCGCAACAGCAGCTTAGAAATTGCTGACTTATCGCCTCGTTGACGAGTGGGTTCAATGCCGTGATCGATCGCGTTGCGTAAAATATGAGTAAGAGGATCTTTCAGGGCTTCGATAATTTGTTTATCGGCTAAGACCTCGCCGCCTTCGATCGCAAAATCGATGTTTTTGTCTTGCTGACGACCTAAATCGCGCACCAACCGGGGGAATACCCCAAATACGCTCTGTAGTGGCAACATTCTGATTTGACGAATGCCGCTTTCTAGATCGGTGGCGACTGAAGCTAGACGAGTGGTGTCTTCTGCTGAAGCCACCTGCATGTGGTTTAAAATAGTGCCGAACTCTTGAAGTTGGGGGTTGGCAGTAAAATCAGCACCTTGAAATCGAACCCAGTCTTCCCAGAGACGAGTGAGAGTCATTAACTCTTCGTGGCGCTGTAGAATGCGCAGTTTGGCTACGGCCAACTCATCGGCCTGCATCATCAGGCGTTCTAGCTTGTTAGCTTCGACCCGAATTGTATTGATTTCAAATGATTCTTTACTGTCATGAGGGTCTGCGGCAGTGACTTCAGGTAAGTCTGCAACCGCAGTTGCTTTCTTGGTGACAATAGAAGCTGCTGGGGCTTTTTGGTTTGTTGCTGATTCTGCTGCTAAACTAGCCAGCATATCTTGAAGATTGGGTAAATCTAGATCGCCGCCCTCGGCAAAAGCCATGGCCACAGCGGCTGCCGTAGCAGCTTGTTCTTCAAAGGTTTGATCGTCAAAGCCGGGAATCCCAGAAAGCGAATCTTCATCAAAAGGCGAAATATCGGCAAAATTCAGGGTGGTTTCTGGATCAGCTATGAGCGTATTGCCTTGTCCCAGAGCTTGGTCTTCACCAACTATCGCACCACCGGCCTTCACCATCGCTGCTACCACCTGAAATAGTTTCAGGTTGGCTGGTTCGCCAGTAATGGCCTCGTGGGCAATTTTGCCCACGGCATCTAAACCCTGGTAAAGGCTATCGCAGATCGAGGGGGTGACTTCTAGCTTGCCCTGCTCGATCGCCATCAGCACTTCTTCCATTTGATGCACGACTGTTTCGGCATCGACTACTCCCAACATGCGGGAGTCGCCTTTGAGCGAGTGAGCATCGCGCAGCAACGCCTTTAACGGCGATCGATCACTAGGCTGCCGTTCTAATTGCAGCAGGCCAGCTTCGATCGAAGCTAGGTGTTCAGCGCTGGCAGCTTCGTATAAACTGCGGAGTTCTTCATCATCAATGAACATATTGGCGGCTGGTTTTAAGTGGAACGGTGTTAAACGATGCCTTGAAGCTGGTTGGTAGTGTTGACCAAATCGTTGGTAGCTTTTTTCACTTGGGCAACCCCAGAAGCGGTTTCTTGAGAACCTAAGTTGATGGCGTTAATTGCTGCAACTGCCTGCTGTACAGTGATTGCCTGCCGTTTGGAGCTAGAAGAAATTTCTTGGGTGTTGGTAAACACCTCGTTAATTGCCCGCTCAATACCGGCAAATGCTTCGGCAGTATCGATCGCCAAGTTAATGCCTCGGGCAGCAGTTTTGGTTCCTTCATCTGTCACCATTACCGTACTGTTAATCGAAGTTTGTACTTCCGAAATTAGGGCGTTGATTTTTTCGGCAGACTTTTTACTTTGGTCAGCTAGTTTCCGTACTTCACCCGCTACCACCGCAAATCCTTTCCCTTGTTCACCGGCACGAGCTGCTTCTACCGCTGCGTTGAGCGAGAGCATGTTGGTTTGGTTTGCAATGTCGGCTACCAGGTCAGATACCGAGGCAATCTGAGTAGTTTGTTGGCTGAGCTGCATAATTTTTTCGGCGATCGCTTCTACTCTGGCACTGAGGTCGGTAATACCTTCAATGGTACGAGATACTGCTTGCGAACCAGTTTCAGAGAGGGTCAGTGCTTTTTGGGCTTCACTTGCAGAGTTTTCTGCTCTCATCGCTGCCTGCATCGATGCCGAACCCAATTCTTCGATTGTAGTGGTAGTAGTCCGTACCGAGTCGGCCTGTTCCGAAAGCTGAATTTCTTGTTGGTTAATAGTTGCCGCAATTTCTTCCGAAGATTTAGATACTACATTTGTAGACTTGATTAAGGCAGCGCTAATACTCTGTACAACCAGACCAATAAAACCCAATGCCAACAAGTTCAGAGAAGCAGTGGTGAATGCTGTCAGGCGAACTTTGTCAACGTGTGATTTGTTTTCAAGTTCAGCCGCTACGGCCATTTTGTCAGCTAATTCAAAGAAATCTTGAGAGGCATTACTTAAATCGGCAAGTAACCGTGGATTACTTTGATATTCGATACCTAGAGCTTGCAGCTTAACAAAATCGGCTTGTAGTTTTTTGGCGACATTGCTAATAGTTGGTTCATCATCTTTTGCCAACCCCTCTAGTAATTTAGTTATTTTACTGGCAACTTCCTCAGTTTTACGCCCAGAAATGGCTAGAGTAGAAAATCGTTGTGATCCACCTCGGACTAATCCAGCCTCATTCAAGATTTGAGCATCGTTGTTCATTTGTCCAATACCAGATTGGAGAATGATAGTATTGACCACTGTTAAACCGACCAATCCGGCAATAGCAACTTTAAGGCGAGTAGTAATTTTCATGATGTTTAATTTTCAGGTAGAAGATTAGGATGTAGGATTAAGCGATATTTAAAAGCTGAGGCAGGTTGAGGACGCTTAACATGGTGTCACGATAAGGAGTGGTGCTCTCGATTAAACCGGTGCGGCTCTGCTGATTAGCTACCGGCACCGGGGCAAAAGCAGATCGATCAATATAGAGAATATCGTGAAGCTCGTCGATCGATAAACCAGCAATTACATCACCGATTTGGGTGACTACTGCTTGGCTGCTAGGAGCAGTAGCGATCGATAAATTGAGAGCAGGCCGCATATCTACTAAAGTCATGATTTCGCCGCGCAAATTCATGTTGCCGATAATTTGGCTGGGGGCACAAGGAATGGGTCGAACGTTTTGGGTGTTGATAAACTCCCGCACCGCTGCAAGGCTGATACCAAAGTATTCCCCGCCCAACCCAAAAACTGCTAGTGGCACAGCCTGACTGTTATCGCTAGTTTCTACAGCAGGGCGTAGACCGGCTGCCCGTTGGCTCATGAGCTGGCGCTCTGCCACTGTCGCTGTCGGAAAATATAGGTCGTAGAAACTACCCATTTTCTCGATCGGTACATCGGTCAATAAACCACCAGTTTCATCGGCCTGCCATACCCAGTTGGCTACTTCGTCTGGCAAAGAAACCAAGGCATCGGGGTTTAAGACCAGCAGGTTGTCGTCACCATACTGAACCACGCCAGTCAAAAAAGCGGTGTTGGTATGCCCCTGTCGCCCATAGGCCAAGTCATGATCGATTGCGACATCTTCTAAAACACAAACTTCGCTAACTCGATCGACAATGGCACCAATTTGGAAGCCGCTACAATCTAGCACGACCACTGTGTCCGCAGTGGTACAGACCAACGGTGCTCTGCTAATGCGCCGTCGCAGGTGCATCACCGGCAGCATTTTGCCCCGCAGGTTGATCATGCCTAACAAATCTGCTGGAGTTTCGGGCACTATTTGTAGTTCAGGCAATGGAAAGATTTCTAGCACGTTATCGGTAGAAATCGCGTAATGAGAATCCTGTAAGTGACAGGTAAGATAAGATTGTTGACTCATAATCTCAAGCTGGGTAGATGTTTAAATAATTAATAAAATTAATGGACGACAGCTTTGACAATGTATTTTTCTAGCACTGGTAGCAGCTTCTCTCGATCAACCGGCTTATTTAGATAATGAGTAGAGCCTGCAAACTGTCCCCTCATTTTGTCAATTAATCCATCTTTGGCTGTCACCATCACGATCGGGAGGGTTTTGAATTTACCAATGTTGCGAATAGTGCGACATAGCTCTAATCCATCAATATCTGGCATAGTTACATCTAGTAAAAGCAAAGCTATTGGCATAGAATTCAGAATATGCAAGGCATCCATGGCATTGCTGGCAAACTGCACATTGTATAAATCACCTACAGCTTTGCGGATACTAACCTGTACAATTTTGCTGTCATCTACGCTTAAAATAACTGCTCTGGTGTCTGTGGTAGCAGGATTGATGGAGTTGATCGATTTGTCATTTGCTTCATTGCCATTACGCAAATGAATCCAGTCATCTTGCGACCACTTCAGATAAGCTTGGGCTAATTGCAAGGGGTCTTCACCACAGCCTCCGGCGATCTCAGAGAGTTTGAATTTGCCCGATGCCCATTTGTTTAAATGTGGTAGTACAGTCGCTGAAATATTGGCTGCTTCTTCGAGGCGAATAATAGGAATGGTATGCAATGAAATTTTGGGTGCCAGCTTTTTCCACATTCGCTGACGACCAATAAATACTTCTTCAATTTTGGCCAGATCTAAACCGCGATGGTTTTCGCCGTAAGACAAATCAAATTCACTATGAGTGCGCTTTACTAATGTGACACTATACGGTGATACATATTCAATGACTGTGGCAATCTCCATTTGCATGGCTGCTTCTAAGTCTTCCCAGCGCACTAATCCAAATCGAGCAATAAACTCTACTAGCTCTCTGAGAGAATCTTCGTTCTTGGTACGAGTCGAGACAATTTTGATGGTAGATTCTAAATGCTTGAGCTTCATGCGTTTCTGCATCCAGTCAGCAAATTCCAAAGGACTGGGTATTCTGGTGCCTGCATAGGTAATTTCTCCACCTTTAAAGGCAAAGCTATATTGCAGTGGCTGCTGCCGATCGGTGATGCCATCGAAGTCTGTAACACCAGTAAAACCATCTGCTTTGATCTGTTGCAGAGACGCTATTAGCCCATTCGCTTGAACTTGTAATACCACATTAACCCCTTAGATGATGCTCGTCGCTCTGAGTACAGATCGAATGCAGTGAAAGAAACTACTAATCTATCTTTCCCCAGAAAATAGGTCGATCGATCAAAATCATTGACCAAAGATTTATATAAAGTTATCTGACTGGCTCATGTAATAGACCCGACCGATCTTTTACTCCGAATGAGGCGATCGATGTAATCACGTTTTATTTGATTTAATGATGAGATTGACTAATCAGATCAACTTAGGTTTTAGACTATTTATGCTGACTTAAACTTCCTAGATCTAATATGCCGCCTTCACCTACATATTCACCCGATTGGCAATGGTGCTGGTGGCTACCTGTCCCGTTATATCCTTACAGCCAACGCCGTACCCTGCGCAGCGAAGTTATTCCTGATTGGGTGTGGGTGTTTGAGCAAATTCAAGGTGTATTATATGTAGTTACACCAATTCGGATGACGGTGTTGCGGCTAGAAACCGGTGGGCTAATGGTCTATGCCCCGATCGCCCCTACTCCAGAATGCTTGAAGTTACTCCAAGAGCTGATTGATCTCTATGGCTCGGTGCAACACATTATTCTTTCTACGACTTCGGGAATTGAGCACAAAGTTTTTGTTGGCCCGTTTGCCCGAGCTTGTGCCAGTGCCACTATCTATGTGGCTCCAGGTCAATGGAGTTTTCCGTTGAATTTGCCTCTGAGCTGGCTGGGCTTACCGGCTCAAAGAACTCAGTTGCTAATTGCCGAACATCCTTGGGGAGAGCGCTTTGACCTGGCTATTTTGGATTCGATCGAGCTGGGTTTAGGTAAATTTGGGGAAGTGGCGGTGTTCGATCGGCGTTTTCAGCTATTGCTCGTCACCGATACCGTAGTATCTATTCCTACTGCACCACCAGATGTGGTGCAGTTAGATCCCTATCCATTGCTGTTTCATGCTCGGGAATCAGCTAGTGATCCAGTAATAGATACTCCAGATCAACGTTTGACTGGCTGGCAGCGGATTGTATTGTTCACCTTTTATTTTCGTCCTAGCATGGTGAAAATCGATAAGACTTGGTTGATGCTGCAAGCCGCAAAAAAAGCCCCCGATAAATCTGCGCGAGCTTTTTGGGGACTATATCCCTTTAATTGGCAGCTCAATTGGCAAAAATCTTTCGATCAAACCTGTGATCAGGGCCGCTTGATGGTGGCACCAATTTTGCAACAGCTTATTTTGAGTCGTCAAACTCCCAAAACCCGTGCTTGGGTAGAGCAGGTGGCAGAGTGGGACTTTCAGCAGGTAATTTCTTGCCACTTCCAAGCACCAGTGACTGCAAATAGTGCTGATTGGCGAAGAGCTTTTGAGTTTTTGGATGGTAAATCACATTTGCCGATAGCAGATTTGGCTTTGCTGCGAGATATTGATGGTTTGCTAAGTCGCAGTGGAGTGTTGCCCTCGCCCTAAATTGAGACCTAAATGTAAATCCCCCGATCTCTTGTTCAAGAGGTCGGGGAATCTTAACCGCAGAATTTTCTTTACTGATTGCGATGACTGGGGAAATGATAAAAAGCATAGGTATCAAACAAGGCACCAACGATCGCACAGACGATCGAGATGGTCAGCATTCCTTGTACCATCGAACCGTTGCCGAAAATCGTCAAGAAAACGGCAATGCCTTGATTAAGAGAGTTTCCTAGCCCACCAATCCAGGGTAGGTAAGTCCAGAGCTGTAGACCCGAACAGGCGATCGCCAACAGTAACAATGGTGCGACAAAGCTAGTGGCTACAGCTAGAAGTAGAGAGTGAGCGAAGCTAGACACACTTTTCATGAGTTCAAAACCAAAAGATGGTTAAAGGGCTGTCGGCTGGAGAATCGGAAATTGGTATTAACGCTTGAAATCTCATATCCCAACAGCATTAAGCATAAGATGCGATCAAAGGGAATGGCTGTTTTTGTGAGAAATCTTAAAACTTTGTTAAATTATTATGAAAGTTTATAAAATCTCATACTTTACTGCTCTCATATATTTCCTTATTTCTTGGCCTCTCTTTTAGCTTCTGGGCATTTGCTGCGCTAAGCTAGAGCCAGATCGGTTAACAATTCAATATGAACTTTCTTGTCGCGTTTGAATGTGTATTTATTACCATTTATATATAACTGTGTATCTATGAAATCGGCATCTATGGAAACGTCAACCTCATCTAAGATAGAACTGCGGCAGGTTTTTCAGCAGATTGACGCTCGGAGCTGCCCTAGCCGTTATAACTTTCATATGCACACCCATTATTCTGATGGGCAAATGACCCCAGAAAATCTTTTGACCCAAGCCATCAAGATTGGTTTAGAAGACATGGCCATTACCGATCATCACAGTGTCAAAGGATATTTGGCAGGCCAGAAGTGGCTAGCTCAACAAAACACCAATTTACGGCTGTGGATTGGCACCGAAATTACCTCTTATATAGATGAGGTGGATATTCACATTTTGGGGTTTGATTTTGACCACGAGGCTATTTCATTGGCTCCCTATTTACGCGGGAAAGAAGCCGATCGAGATTTTACCCCGGCACCAAAGGTGATTGAAGCCATTCATCAGGCTGGGGGTTTGGCAGTACTTGCACACCCTTCTCGGTATAAGTTGCCTGCGCCCGCAGTAGTTTCAGCGGTGGTAGATTGGGGCATTGACGGCATGGAAGTCTATTATGCCTATCGCAACACTAACCCTTGGCTACCCACTCCCGGCGAAACTGAAGCCAACAAAGAAATGGCCGATCGCTATGGGTTGTTAACCACCTGCGGCACCGATACTCACGGCACTAATTTGCTGGTACGCATCTAATGGGAGCGCAGTCCCCTAAATATACCGACCTGTATATAGAGATTGCCGGAGTGAAAACTCGCTACTGGCAGATGGGCGATCGGGGCAGTCCGTTGATTTTGTTACACGGGGGCAATGGCTCGATCGAGTTTTGGCTGTACAACATTGCGCCTTTAGCCCAGCAGCATCGGGTCTATGCTTTTGATATGTATGGCTGTGGTCGATCTAGCCAGTTGGTAAATGCCGATTACAGTTTGGCGGCTCAGGCAGAGTTTATTCGGGCTTTTGCCCAGAGCCAGGGGCTAGAGAAGATTAATTTGTTAGGTAATTCCATGGGCGGTGGAGCGGCCTTAACTTTTGCCGACCTGTTTCCAGCCATGCTCGATCGATTGATTCTTTCTGCGCCGTTGGGTTGGGGACAAGGTATTAATTTGGGTCTGCGGCTGTTGACGATTCCGGGGGTAATTAATTTACTGCGCCCTAGTCGTGCCATGATTCCCTCAATGTTGAAGTGGAACTTTGCTAACCCAGGCAACTTGCCACCAGATTGGATCGAGAGACGCTATGAGGTTTTTGCACTGCCCGGTCGGCAAAAATCGATCGCTGGTTTGGCCAGAGCCAATATTAATCTTTGGGGAGTGAAGCCCCAGGTCTATCGGGCAATTATCGATAAACTGCCCCAGATCCAGCAGCCTACTTTGGTGATTTGGGGCGAAGCCGATCGGGTGTTGCCGGTATCTCAAGCCCAAATGGCCACCAGAATTTCTCAGCATCAACTAGAGATTTGGCCAAACTGTGGGCATCATCCGTTTTTGGAGTTTCCCGATCGATTCAATAAGACAGTTTTAGAATTTTTGAGAGCGCAGTAGTAGGGGCGGGTTTATCCACAATCGATCGGGAAAACCTCAATCAAAAAATAAAAACCCGCCCGCCCTACCAGCAACCGATCGAGGAAATCTTAATCTCCAAATAAAAATCCACCCGCCGTACCAGCAATCGATCGAGGAAAATTCCAGGTATTGCATCCATCAGATATCAATAATATTCATTTGCCTCGGGGGAAATGGTGGGATATTTGGGATTTTATTTGGGAAATCGAGGCGGTGGTTGACTGGTGGGGTGGGCAGGTTTTTATTGGGTATTTGGGATTTTGGATAAACCTGCCCCTACGTTGGTATTTTTTGGATCACCGCCGCTTTTATTGTTTGTGTTCGATTACATGGGTGGAACTGATCCATTCGCCTTTGTCATTGTAATTGCGCAGCAGGCGCTGCCGATAGCTCTGCTTGCGCCCAAGGCGATCGGTATCTGTCAATAGCCATCCGGCTTCTACAAATACTGGGGTGCGAGAATTGACCTGTAATGGGACGTTACTTGATCCGCCATCTGGGAGCAGTAAGATTTCTCTGTTGGTGTTAGCGAAGATCAATTTATTCCCTACAATCAAGGCTGTAGAAGAAATACTCTGATCGCCAAAAGTAAGGGTTTGCTGTAATTTATCAGATCCTATTCTCTGGATCTCTAGGCAAGTTTCCATTACCTCGGGGTTGCGGAGATCGGCGTAGGCCGTGGTAGCTTGGCCAATCCAGCGACCAATTAATTGATCGACTGTCAACAGCGGCTGCTCGACTGGCTCTGTATCAGCCAAAAATTCTCGAATCAGCACCACGCTACTAAAATTGCGATCCATATCAAACAACTGCACAAACCGCAGACGGCGATTGGTGGCCACAAAGCCGTATTCTGCGGCAAAGTCTGAGACGGGCGAAATTTGGATGGTGCCTTTAGAAAAAGCGCCGGTATCAAAGAAAACATTCTGTCGCCCGATCGTCCGATATTCTTCGGTAAAATCAGTGGTAGGCGCTGAATCATAACCTTCTTCACCATAGCGACGCACCCGAAATTTTACTAGCTTATTTTCTTCAGAAGCTACTAAATTCAAAATGGATTCAGTGTTGCTAAGTATTTCGCCAGCAGCAGAAAAGGTGGTGAAAGAACCACGCCATTCACCTAAGTTCTGTAGAAAATTTTCCCAGTTGCTATTCATTATTTTTTAAGATTTTGGATTAGATGTAACCAGTAACAATTGATCCCCGCATTAAAAGCCTTGAATCTGGTCATTCATCAATTTTACTGGGTAGATACATCGGAAAAACTGATTGAAAAAAGTCGCTTGTAATACAATTCAGGCACTATTGTTAGTGCATAATCTTCTGGTATCCTACAGGCTACCTCATGAACACTATCCTTGATGGTCGCTTTCAGATAATTAAAAAACTTGGTCAAGGAGGCTTTGCCGCAACCTATCTGGCCAGAAACCTGTCTTCGCCTGAAAAATCGCCCTGCGTGATCAAGCATTTGAAGCCTCGGGTGCAACACCCTCGGGTTCTACAGTTGTTTCAGGCTGAAGCCAGAGTCTTAGACTTACTCAGCCATGGCCGCATCCCCAACAGCAGCGAGTGTTTTGAGCGCAATGGGGAAATGTTTATGGTGCAAGATTTTGTCGCTGGTGCTGACCTTGGTAAACAATATCTGCGTGGTCGCAGTTGGTCGGGGGTAGAGATCAAAGATTTTTTGCTGGATATGCTAGAAGTTTTGACCTATGTTCATCAGCATCAGATTGTTCATCGAGATATTAAGCCCGAGAATATTATTCAGCGCAGTGAAGACGATCGATATGTGTTGATTGATTTTGGGGCTGTCAAAGAGTTAAATGCCAATGAATCCAGCGCTGATGCCCTAATAGTCGGCACTGCTGGCTATCGATCGCCAGAGCACCTGCGGGGCGAACCGGGTTTTGCTAGTGATATTTATGGCTTAGGAATTACTACAATTCAATTGTTAACTCGCACCCATCCTAGCCGCTTGCCCAGAGTGGCCGATAAGTTATCCTGGAGAGAAAATGCTGTGGTAGCTCCCGAGCTGGCCAGCATCATCGATCGCATGATTTGTCCGCAGGTAGCCGATCGCTATCAATCTACCCAAGAAGTAATTGCTGATTTGCAACAGTTAACCGATTCAGCCGTGACTGCTGCGGTTGATTCTTTACCGGCAAAAACCACCGCAGCACGTTGGAAGTCTTTGTTGGTTGGAACTTTGTTTGCTTTCAGTCTCTTGGCTGCTGCGGGGATCTATTGCAACTCACAACCCACCAGTTCGTCTCCCTCAGGAATCGGACAACGAATCTAGGGCTTGGCAAAGAATCTTAAGAGAATGTGATGAAAGCAATAAAATCTTTGTAAATCGTGAGAATATTTACTTAATCAGAAGAAGTATTGGAAAAAACACGGTCAGCAAAGTGCCATATCAGTATTGTGTGAGTCACTGACATGGCAGATTGTTAATGAAATACTTAGAATTTAATAGGCCAAAGTTTCCAGTGTTTCAGACAAGTAAGTTTGAATTAACCGATCGAGGTCACGCCCTTCAGATTCTTGGCTAACGCTACACCAATGTTGAAATCCGGGGGTGTCAGCGATTACTCTTCGGAGTCCTCCCCAAGTTGCAGAGGCATTGGAGGCAAGGGGAGATAAAGTTTTGCTCATCGTGTTTTCCGGGTAGAGGAGTTTGTTGTTACCGAGATGGTAGGCCAAGTCAATCTAGGCCATGCACACTTAACTGCAAGTATACACTTTAGAATTGTATTATGCCTAACTCACTGCACCTGAACCTGTGATCCAGATCTTCCCAGATTAAGCTTTGAATTGTTTTGTTCCCTAGTAGCCAAGCTAATATTTTCTTGGCTACTGGTTGAAAAGCTCTATTCGTCTTCGGCTCTAACTCCAGTGAAGTACTCTGGTGCATTGCCTTCCACCCACTTAATATTGCAGCCGATGCTGGGGCGCTGATTGATATCTACCATTTCGCCCGACAGAGTTGCGACAATTGCTGCCCGTAAGTCTTTGCCGGTTACTGGTTTACCGTTGCTGGGGCGGCTGTCATCGAGCTGACCGCGATAGCATAGGCGGCGCTCGGCATCGAACAAAAAGAAGTCAGGAGTACAGGCGGCGGTGTAGTTAATAGCTGTTTGCTGGGTTTGGTCATAGCAAATGGGATAGTTCATCCCAGCAGCAGTGGCCATTTCCTTCAGGCTTTCTGGTCCATCATCTGGATACTTGACAGCATCGTTGGGGCTAATGCCCACAATACCTAAGCCGTAATCGCTGTAGTCTTTGCCCAATAGAGCTAGTTCGGTTTGAATATGCTTCACAAAAGGACAGTGTACAGAAATAAACATGACTAACAGCGCTTTTTTGTCAGCGAAGCTGTCGATCGAAATTGTTGCACCGCTGACTACATCGGGTAATTCAAAGGCTGGGGCAGCAGTGCCGAGGGGGAGCATAGTAGAAGCGGTGCGTACCATGATGGCGAAGTGTTTGATGACTGTATCCCTTTAAGTTACATGGCTTTGAGCTTTTTGTTAACAGCAAAATCTATGAAAAGTCTTTAGAATTCGGGAAAGCAGCATTTTTGAGTGAAATTATGAGCGATCGAATAGCATCTGGGCAAAAAAAGCAAATACTATTGTGGCATCGGCAAGATTTACGAGTAGCCGATCATGCTCCGCTGGCTCAGGCGGTAGCTGAAGGTGCTGAAGTGGTGGCACTGTACTGCTTTGATGATCGAGAATTTGGTTTGACTCCCATCGGCCTTGCCAAAACTGGCGCTTTCCGTGCTCAGTTTTTAATCGAGAGCGTCACCGATCTGCGCCAGCGTTATCGATTTTTGGGGAGTGATTTGTTAGTGCGGCGAGGAAGGCCAGCCGAGATTATTCCGTTGTTGGTACAAGAATTAGAGATCGATCGGCTGTACTTTCATACTTATCCAACCAGCGAGGAGCTATCGATCGAGCAAGCAGTTATCGCCCAGATCCAAATCCCCCATCGCAGTTGGTGGGGACACACATTGTATGCACCAGCAGATCTGCCGTTTAAAATTAGCGAGCTACCAGAGCTGTTTACCAAGTTTCGGAAAACAGTAGAAGTCAATCCGGCCAAAGTTTCACAGCAAAATCCAGTTAATCCTTTAGCTAGACCTGGTAAGTCAGCTAATACAATCCCTAGTATTCGTGCGCCCTTGGCTGTGCCCCAAAGTTTATCAAAGGTGACGGCAGAGCCTGGTGAGATCCCTGTTCTTGCTGATTTCGGTTTGACTTTGCCTCCGGTGGACGATCGAGCAGTTCTCAAATTCCAAGGCGGTGAAACTGCTGGGATGGATCGACTACAGCAGTATTTCTGGCAGCAAGATTTGCTCCAGACCTACAAGGAAACTCGCAATGGCATGGTGGGTGCCGACTATTCGTCTAAGTTTTCGCCCTGGTTGGCTTTAGGCTGTATTTCTGCTCGATCGATTTATGCCGAAGTGCAAAAGTATGAGCAGGAGCGAATCCAAAATGATTCTACCTATTGGCTGATTTTTGAGCTGCTCTGGCGAGATTATTTTGCTTTCATTGCCGCCAAACACGGCAGTAAAATCTTTCGAGTTAGCGGCTTACGCGGACTTAGCATTCCGTGGAAACAAGATCAGCAAAGATTTGAGCTGTGGTGTCAGGGCAAAACAGGTTTTCCGTTAGTAGATGCCAATATGCGGGAGCTGGCGGCTACTGGGTTTATGTCGAATCGGGGGCGGCAGAAT
>JAYSRP010000123.1:0-16242 GCA_043721015.1 Synechococcales cyanobacterium
GGCCTACGGAAATCTGTCCCGGATTTTCAGAAGCCTCATTACCTAGAAAACTTTGTCCAGTCGATTTTTGACACGATCACCTCTGGTGCAAGCGGAGCTATCGGTAATTGCACAGGTCAAACTTTAGTGGTGGGTGGTGATGGCCGCTATTACAATCGTCCGGCCTCCCAAATAATTTTAAAAATGGCGGCTGCGGCTGGGTTTACCCAGGTAAAAATTGGTAAAGGTGGAATTTTATCCACTCCGGCGGCCTCCTGTGTGATTCGTAAATATCAGGCCATGGGTGGTATCATCCTCTCTGCCAGCCACAATCCCGGTGGACCAGATGGCGACTTTGGGATTAAGTACAACACTGGCAACGGTGGCCCGGCTCCCGAAAAAGTCACCGAGGCAATCTACGCCCGCACCAAAAATATTGACAAATATCAGATACTCGAAGCTGGTGATATTGACCTTGATCGACTGGGTAAAACCATGCTGGGACCAATGCTAGTAGAAGTGATCGACTCAGTGACCGATTATCAAGAGCTAATGGAATCATTGTTTGACTTTGATCGCATTCAAACCATGCTCAAAGGCAACTTTCGGCTAGCGATGGATTCGATGCACGCGGTTACTGGCCCTTATGCCACCGCCATCTTTGAGCAGCGCCTCGGTGCCGCTAAAGGCAGCGTCATGAATGGTATTCCGTTAGAAGACTTCGGCAAAGGCCACCCCGACCCCAACTTGGTTTATGCCCATGATTTAGTAGAAGTATTGTTTGGCAATAACGCCCCCGATTTTGGTGCAGCCTCCGATGGTGACGGCGATCGCAATATGATTTTGGGGCGCAATTTCTTTGTGACCCCTAGTGACAGCTTAGCAATTTTGGCGGCCAATGCTCAGTTAGTGCCCGCTTATAAAGACGGTTTAGCTGGCATTGCCCGCTCCATGCCCACCAGTCAAGCAGCCGATCGAGTAGCAGCCAAGCTGGGCATAGACTGCTACGAAACCCCTACCGGCTGGAAGTTCTTTGGTAACTTGATGGATGCGGGCAAAGTTACACTCTGCGGTGAAGAAAGCTTCGGTACTGGCTCTAACCACATCCGAGAAAAAGACGGCCTCTGGGCGGTGTTGTTCTGGCTAAATATTTTGGCGGTGCGGGGCGAGTCGGTAGAACAAATTGTGAAAGAACACTGGCGCACCTATGGTCGTAACTATTATTCTCGCCACGACTATGAAGGAGTCGCCGTCGATCGGGCGAATGATTTGGTAGCCAAAGTTCAGGGTGCTATGCCCACATTGCCCGGTAAAAAGTTTGGTAACTATGAAGTAGCCTATGCCGATGATTTTAGCTATACCGATTCGATCGATGGTAGCGTTAGCACTAAGCAGGGAATGCGGATTGGCTTTGTGGATGGTTCCCGAATTGTGATGCGGTTATCGGGTACCGGCACCCAGGGTGCGACGTTACGAGTGTATTTTGAGAGCTTTACAGATGATATGAATCAGCAAAACATTGAGGTGCAACAGGCTTTGGCTGGGCCAATGTCGATCGCCGAGGAATTGGCTCAAATTAAGTCTCATACCGGCATGGATCAGCCAACTGTGATCACCTAAGAATCTATCGAAATCTATCCTCAAAAAAGAGGCCAATATCTTCATTAAAGATATTGGCCTCTTTTGTAACAGAAGTTTAGTGATCAGAATCTTGTAAAAATATGCGCTTAGCTGCCGCAATCATTTCTGGTAAAACCTGCGCAGGCCAGTTACCCTCCACCTTACGCCCAGAATGCAATAGCAGGCGCAGACTGTAGCTGCTGGGTAAACCAGAAACCTGCATCCACAGCAGCTCAGTTTCTACTTCGCAGTCAATCTGCTCTTCGCTCATTAGCTCAGACTTCATTTGCTGCATGTTGTCGGCTAACTGATACAGCAGCCGACAAAAATCGGCCAATTCGGCACTAGAAAGCTCGATCGCCCAATCATCTGTCCCAATCAAAGCAGGATAAAGCAAGGCTGTCGAGCTGTATCCTAATCGCCAACCAGAACCTGAGCAGAAAGTTCTATCCACTTTCACCGCGTCCTAGTCGCCCAAAATTTCTGGTTGAGTTAGCTCGTCTGCCATCTCTAAAATCGCTCGCATCACTGGTTTAACCATGGGGTCATCGGTATTTTCGGTTTCATAGCGGTGGCGCTTTTTAGCGCGACTAGCTACCTGGACAGTGATTCGGTAGCGGTTAGAAGCCGCATCGATCAACTCTTCGGCCTTGAGGGTTACATAGGTGGAGTCAAACTGAACACGTTTTGGCAGCATTATTCGGTAACTAAGAAGGATTCACATCGTAGCACGGCCTAGAAGCCCATGGCGGTAGCCACCGATTTTAAATCTGGGGCGATGCCAGTCTGGCATTGGCTGAGGCTAGATTTTATGGCGGTCTCGGGATCTTTCAGGCCGTTGCCAGTCAAAACACAAACTACCTTGGCTCGATCGGGCACCTGGTCTTTTACTTTCAACAAACCGGCCACCGAGGCAGCACTAGCTGGCTCACAGAAGATGCCTTCTTTCCCGGCTAACCAGCGATAGGCATCCACGATTTCTGCATCTGTGACCGCGTTGAATTCACCTTTGCTGGCATCCCGTACATCGATCGCCTTCTGCCAGTTGGCAGGATTACCAATCCGAATCGCGGTGGCCAAGGTCTCGGGGTTCTTGATTCTTTCACCGCTGACCAAAGGAGCCGAACCAGCCGCCTGAAAACCCATCATGCGCGGCAGCTTCTGCGACTTACCGGCTTGATGGAACTGACAAAAGCCCATCCAATAGGCGCTGATATTACCACCGTTGCCTACCGGAATACACAGCCAGTCGGGGGCATCACCTAGCATGTCGATCAGTTCAAAAGCCGCTGTTTTTTGACCCTCTAGCCGGTAGGGGTTTACAGAGTTCACTAAAGTAATTGGATAGTTCTCAGCCATCTCTCGCACAATTTCGAGGGCATCGTCGAAGTTACCTTTGATAGCCAGAACTTCGGCTCCATACAACAAAGCCTGAGCCAGCTTACCCAAGGCCACGTAGCCATCAGGAATCAGCACAAAGGGCTTGATGCCCGCCCGGATCGCATAGGCAGCAGCCGCCGCCGAGGTGTTAC
This sequence comes from Synechococcales cyanobacterium, assembly GCA_043721015.1. Lineage (GTDB taxonomy): Bacteria > Cyanobacteriota > Cyanobacteriia > Cyanobacteriales > Chamaesiphonaceae > JAAFHZ01. The sequence continues at coordinate 3,132 of JAYSRP010000123.1, forward strand.
CGGTGCTAGCGCAAATCACCGCCTCGGCTCCGGCTTCTTTGGCTTTGGTAACGGCCATGGTCATGCCCCGGTCTTTAAAGCTGCCCGTGGGGTTTAAGCCGTCGTACTTAATAAACACTTCTACGCCCCGCCCGATCGCTGCTGCGATAGTAGGCACTGGAATTAAGGGGGTGTTGCCTTCGTGCAAAGTGACGATCGGGGTGCTGTCAGTCACTGGCAAATATTCCCGATAGGCGGCGATCAACCCCGGCCAATTTTGGCTCATTGTATGTTGCAGGCCGGGACGGGGTTGGGACATAAGAGTCATCGCAATCGGTAAATTTGAATGTGTAAAGGAAAATTTAACTGTGTATTTTTAAGTTACCCAGAGATCTTTCATTGAACCACAATTGTGGCTGATTGAAGTGCCCCAAGCCCAATTTGTCGAAGTTTTGACGCTCTTGCCACAAATATATCAAAATATCGTGTAAACTAGTGTAAGTACAGTGAGGTTTTTCGAGTGATGATTTTCTCTGCAAATTCCTTGCGGAAGCAATCTACTGCTTTTTCTGGCACTTTAGAAATTGCTTCGTTTTTATTTGTTTTGTCACTATAGCAATTGGCCCGGAAGATGAATCAGTAAGAAAAGCTGTCGGGGGAATTTACGTCATACAAGTTGAACTACCTCAGTAGCAGCATGTGTAAATGAGACTACCTCTAAAATAAAACTTTGGCTAGAGTTTAAATAGACCAAAATTGCTGTAAATTCACTACTAATCCCGGCAAGAGGTTTTCACCATTAAGCTTCAATGGTCTTTCTAAAACTTCAACTTCTTGGCCAAACCGATAGATCTCAACCCGACGATTTTTGGGATCGATTAGCCACCCCAGCATCGCACCATTTTCTAGATACTCTCGCATTTTTGCTTGCAGCGGCGCTAAATTATCAGAAGCAGAACGTAGCTCTACCACAAAATCAGGGCAGATATTTGGGAAGGTTCCTTTTTGCTCAGTTGTTAGAGCATTCCAACGGGCACTGCTTACCCAAGAAACATCGGGCGATCTATTAGCATTATTTGGTAAGATAAAACCCGTTGAAGATTCAAAAGCTTCCCCAGGTAAATTGTTTTCCTCGCACCAGCGGTAAAGCTGCCCAATTAGGCTAAAGTTTCGCTTGCCGGTTTCCCAGCCTGTTGGTGGACTCACAATTAATTCTCCCTGAGCATTTCGCTCCAGCCTTAGATCTCGATTAACACGAGCTAATTCTTCAAACTGCTCTGGTGTAACTTGCAGATAAAGTTCTGCTGGTAAAACGAGCAAAAGAGTAGAGTGATTCTCTTCCAGAGACACTCCTTGATCGGCAGCCCATTTTTCTGCTGTGGCTATCACCATAACAACTTCCTTTAAGAGTATAGCTTTGAGCTAATTATAGCCTTGAAGTACTCGGTGTTTTTACAGAAATCGTGCGTTGATAAAAATAGTTGATTAGCTTCTCGCGGTTTTGGTTCATCATAGATAGTCTGTGGCAAAATGTGAAAACCTTTCAAAGCTCGATGCAGGTCAAAAGTTTGGTGTTAGAAGTCCAGGTTCATACCGCGCTAAGAGATATTTTAAGATTGGGGTCTCTGGGGATCGCTAATCCAAATTGGCCGCACCATCTGAGCATGGCGCGGCTGGTAGCGCGAGCGATGCGCCTAGGTAAGCCAGCCATCATTCAAACCGGCGTACCCACCGAACAAGCTCCCTATCGATCGAGCTACCTCACCCCCGCATTACTTTGGGGCGAACCCATGGCGATTATAGCTGAGCAAAGAATCCTGAATCAGATTTACAATGATATACCTCTACTGCAAAAATCTCTAGCCATCAATGCCCCTCATTCTTTGCTATTGCTGGCCCCCGAGATTTGGTTAGAGAAAAATTTAGACATGCCCGTGATTATCGATGGAGCCGATCGATTAGAAAATTGGGTACAAACTTGGCTCCAAGCCGAAATCAAACCCACCGACTGGGAATTATTGCCAAACTCGATCGATCAACGAGTGCAGCTAACCAAAAGTATTTTTCAGCGCCCAGTGAATCCTTACGACTGTTATTTTCTGGGAGAACAAGAGCTGCTGATTTTACAGGAGCTGTTGACTGATAGAGAACTACCGCTGGTCTGGCAGAAATTTCAACAGCAGCTTACTAAAGGCTGGAGCTGGGCAAAAGTCGATCGATCTCAGGGTTCAGTGACTCTTGCTGCCCGCCCGATCGATCTCGGCGCAGAGTTAGCCCCGATTTGGGCAAAGCAAACTTGTGTGGCGATCGGCAATGTGTTGGATAGCGAAACCACCGCCCCCAGCTTCCGCCAAGAATTAGGCTTGGGAGAAATGACCACCGTGCGCTTTGGTGCCGGAATCAGCCTAGATCCCATTCAGCTCTATGTGCCTAACTGGATGCCAATGCCCAATACCCCGATGTTTCAGACGGCTTTTGTACGGGTGGCAATCGAGTTAATTCATCGCCAACTGTTGGCAGCGCCAGGATTCATTGCAATCGTGGTAGGTGATACGCCCTTAAAAGCCCAGGCAGCGGCGGCGATCGCTGCTCAATATGGCTCTAGGGTACAGGTAGAAAAACTGGGTTTGGGAACGCAAAATATTTTGGTGACGGGCTGGGATTTTTGGTGTAATCATCAGGAAGAATTGCCTCCACCAAAATTATTAATTATTGCTACTTTGCCGATTCCTTCAGTAGAAGATCCCTTAGTAGCGGCCAAAGTTAGCGGCTATAAGCAGCAGCGCCAAGATTGGTTTCGACAATATTTGTTGCCTGCTGGTATGAAGGTGTTAAAGAGATCGATCGCTACTGTGGCTCGATCGGCTGGCTTAGTAGCCATCTTAGACAACCGCACCAATAACCGCAGCTATGGTTCTCAAATCATTGCCACTTTGGGAGCAGTGGGTAAGGTTGAGCGGCCTGAGTTCAGATAAGATTAAATCTAACTAGCAAACTTTTTGCCCTCATCATGCAAAACACTCGTCTTAGCAATCTCTTGGGCTACATCAGCATCAATCTTCGTAACTGGTTAGCCAATCCCTGGCGACGGACTTCGATGATTATTATCTGTTTGTTAAGTGGCTACTTTTTGGGTGGGGCTATTTCTTTGATTTCTGGTCAGGCAGCGGTATCAGATATTGCGATCGCCGCTGTTATGCTTGCACTCACTGAGTTAGTGAGTTTCTTGGCCTACCGACGACGCGAAAATTATACTCGCCTAGGAAGCTGGGGCACCGATTTACTCAACGCCCTCAAAATTGGCTTCATTTACAGCATGTTCGTTGAATCCTTCAAGTTAGGATCCTAAACCAATATGGCTAAAGACCTCTTTCACAATAACGTCAAAACAGCCCTCCAGAAAGATGGTTGGAGTATCACCCACGATCCCTATAAATTGCGCTATGGTCTTACCGATGTCTTTATTGACCTTGCTGCCGAAGAAGCGATCGCGGCTGAGAAAGAAGGACGTAAAATAGCAGTGGAAATAAAAAGTTTTGCTGGTGGTTCTAATATTTCTGAGTTTCATACCGCTCTCGGTCAATTTCTTAATTATCGAATTGCTCTTGAAGTATCCAAAGAGCCGGAGCGAATTCTCTATCTGGCCGTTCCGGTAGACACATACGAGATGTTTCTGAGATTTGAACCCGCAAAAACCGTGATCGAACGATATGCAGTCCGATTAATTATTTATAGCCCAAACCAGGAGGTAATTGACCAATGGATAGAATAACTGAATACCGCCAAATCGTGCAAAAATATCTTACTGAATTTGCCCAAAATGATTCTAATGCTCAGCTCATTTTTGACCCCATCCACGATCGATATTTAGTACTGCACAATGAATGGTGTGGTGAAAACCGCATCTACGGATGTTCTATGCAAATAGACATAATCGAAGGTCAGATTTGGATTCAACAAAATAACACCGAAATTTACGTTAATCGAGAGCTAATTCAGCACGGAGTTCTCCCCAAAGATATCATCCTTGGCTTTCGATCGCCCAGCATCCGCAAAATGCTTGCCGCTGCTCAAAATTAATTTTGAAACTTGATACAAAAAAATTCCCATCTACTTAGATAGATGAGAATCATCAAGGTTAGGAATTACATTTGGTGATGACCACCGTTGCCCCAATGACCGCCACGGTGCTTTTGCTTAGCTTGTTGATGTTGTTCAGGAGTCAAAATCGCCTCAAATTGTGTTTTGCTCGATCGGCGAATTTCTTGTAACTTAGTTTTCTGGTCAGCAGTCAGATTCAGGCTCTGCCACTTGTTACCCATTTCCCGGCGCTGCTCCTGGTGTAATTTAGCTTGTTGAAGTTGTTCGGGCGTAAACACCGCATCCATTTGAGTGCGAGTCGTAGCATGGAGTTGTTCAAGCTTAGTCTTTTGCTCAGCAGTCAAATTCAGTTTAGCGAAGCGAGCCATGTGGCCCGGTCTACCAAAATGCTCACCATCATGCTTTTTACCGCTGCCCTGACGCAGTTGAGCCTGCTGTTCGGGAGTTAAGATCGCCTTCATTTGCTCCATGCTATTTTGACGAATAGCCTTGATCTTAGTTTTTTGGTCTGCGGTCAAGTTCCAGGCAGCCTTATTCGGCTTATTAGCCTGACGTTGTGCTTTAATTTGGGCAAGTTTCTGACGTTGTTCTGGAGTAAATACTGCATCCATTTGTGCTTTGGTGGCATTGTGCAGTTGCTGGACTTTAGTCTTTTGTTCAGGAGTGAGGTTCAGACCATCTAAGTGCCGACCCATTCGGCCTTCAGCCCCAAAACCCATTCGGCCTTCAGGGCCAAAACCCATGGTGCCTTCAGCTATACCCGCATTTTGGGGCTGGGCACGATGGTAATTGCTAGCAGCAAAAGTTGGGACTGCAACTACAATTGCTAAAAGAGGCAGGAACTTAACTAATTTATTGATTATCATCATGGTGAGACTCGGATGGTTGGGGGTTTGATTTCGATGTTGCCATCATATAAATTTTGCCCCTTGCTTCACATCGGGCAAACGTCACGATCGATCACCTCAATTTCTCTTACTCCAGTCACGGATCCTGGCAGATTGAGGCATGACTAAAGTAATGCTCGATTCTGGCCAAACAAAGCTATCTTAAAAAAGAAATCATGCACGGCATTGATCATCAAGTCGAGTCTTCTATGCGTCATCCCCTGCGGCTATTACTATATATTGAGTGGATTTTGTTTGCAGTGGTGATGGCCTTGGAAGTCTCGCCCCATCAAGCAGCAACCTTAGACCAGCCAGCTTGGCTCAACATTGGAATTGTGGTGCTATTGGCTATGATGGGCTTGCGCTTACCAACCACGAGTAAGTGGCCAGTCAAATTTGCTTATATCATTGCCCAAGTAATTCTGATCTTAGTGGCAGCTACTATGGGAATGCGGCCATTTGGGCTGCTGTACATTATTATAGTAATTCGGAGTTATCTGATTTTTGGGCGACAATATCGCTTGTGGATTACCGCAGGTATCTTTGCTTTGTCTTTTATGACGATGAATTTGCTGCCGCATCGCCACCCACCAAGATCTCATCCACGTCATCAGACTGCCATTGTTCGCCCCGAGTCACTGCCGGGGAGCCGTGGTGATCAGGCCGGTTTTAAGTGGGGTTTTGTATTTATGTTTGGCGGAATTTTGCTGAGTTTGCAATTGTTGGTTGATCGAATTTTGGCAGAAAAACAGGCCAAAGAAGAACTCTCGATCGCCAACCAGCGGATCCGCAGCTATGCCCTCAGAGCGCAAGAAATTGGTAGCTTACAAGAGCGTAACCGTATCGCCCGCGAAATTCATGATTCTTTAGGTCACTCTTTGACCGCGCTGAATCTGCATTTAGAAATGGCGCTCAAACTCTCCCAGGTAAAACCCGAAAAATCGCGGGAAGTATTGGCCGAAGCCAAAAGACTGGGTTCGATCGCTCTCAATGATGTGCGCCTTTCGGTTTCGGCAATGCGCTCTGACCCGTTGCAAAATCAAGATTTGCCCACGGCTATCCAAAAATTGGCCGCTGAATTTGAGTTCTCTAATCACCTCAAACCACTCTGTCATCTAGATGCCACGCCCGACCTGCCCCAACCAATAGCCACCACTATCTATCGCATTGTTCAAGAGGCCCTGACTAATATTAGTAAGTATGCCCAAGCCAGTGAAGTGCAGATTGAGATTTACTGCCGACTCACCGAGCTAGAACTGCGGATCATCGATAACGGTCGAGGTTTTATTCCTACCAACAACATGACTGGCTTTGGCCTCCAAGGGATGCGAGAACGAGTACTATCTTTACAGGGCAGGTTTGCAATTATCAGTGAGCCTGATCGGGGCTGCCAGATTGTGGCGATCATTCCGGTTATCGAAGATCAAATTGCAGAACTTGGGGAATAGCGATGACTAACATAATTAATATTTTATTGGTAGACGACCAAAATTTGATTCGTCAGGGTTTGAAGGCGCTGTTAGAGCTAGAAGCTGACTTGCAGATTGTGGGGGAAGCCGAAAATGGTCAGGCAGCCATAGATTTGGTACAGGAATTAAAGCCCAGCGTAGTATTGATGGATATTCGGATGCCGGTGATGGATGGAGTAACGGCAACTAAGGAAATTTGTCAGCGATTTCCGACGGTGAATATTTTAATTTTGACTACTTTTGATGATGATAATTATGTGTCAAAGGCGATCGAGCATGGGGCGAAGGGCTATTTGCTAAAAGATACGCCTTCGGAAGAAATTGCAGCAGCGATTAGGGCGGTCGATCGAGGGTATACCCATTTGGCTCCGGGGATGATGGCTAAGGTAATGGCCGGAAAAGCCCATGAAGCTGAAGTGGTTTTGCCGATGGAGCTGCAAGAGCTGACTCCCCGCGAGTTGGAGGTGTTGAAGCTGATTGCGGCGGGTGCCAATAATAAAGAGATTGCCCAGCAGCTATATATTTCGGAGGGCACAGTGAAAAATCATGTGACTAATTTGCTGAGTCGGTTGAATTTACGCGATCGAACCCAGGCGGCTATCTTAGCTAAAACTTATCTATCAATTTAAGCTTGTCAGAACTCGACGGATATTAACGACACCATCACGATAAAAACGATAGTGGCCTGCTCATATTTGCCGCAAAACCTAGAATACCTCGATCTCGATGTTCATACAGCAATTCACCCTGAGCATTGAATAAGAAAGTGCCGCCGCGCTGAGTTAAATAAGTACCATCGGGGACATAGGTTTGCCAATGGCTTAACACCTCACTCATATTCCGCAGTCTAAGTGTCGCCAATTCAAAAGGACGTTGAAAGCCACTACCTCCAGCGAGGTCAAAGAACGATCCCTGGATTGGTGGTAAAGGAGCTGCTTTGACAGTTTCTTGGGGTTTAGTTGGGGAGCCTGCCGATCGCCCGCATATCCTCTAATATACTTCCTTCAAAGTCCCTGGGCTGCCGATACCCGCACACATCACCATCAAATTCAGCCAAGCATTCTGCGCTGCCGAAAGTCCTGGCAGCTTCAAAGTCAAGCCAGCATATAATCCTAATTGCTGATGCAGCTTGGGTTCTGAAGTCATATACAGTCGATCGGCGGCAAACCCAGTAAAACCACAGAACTTTTCGCCAGAGGCTCGATCGCCAATGCCCACAGCTACCACAGTGACATCTTTTAATAGCTCTGGCTCTTGCTGCAACCACCAAGCATATTCCAAGCTATCGAAGTCACCCAACTGCGGCCAAACCAACACCAATAGCCGATTGGATGCTCCAATACTACCGAGAATCGGCGCGACTATGCCGTCGCTAACTCTCTCTAGGTGGGTGTTCTGGCAAATTTCAAATACATTCATCATCTCAGTTTAACGCGATGACCTTGATCGATCAAGGTTTGCTGGAAATCTCTCAGGTTCCTTTTGCTAATAATTGCTAGACTAATTAGAAGCACTGTCTTCCTTGATCAAATCTGTGCTGGCAATATTTTGGATATAATTTGGATGGAAAGACGAACCTTATTATCGGCAGCGGTAGTTTTAGCCGCTGGCGGAGCCTATTTTTTATTACGGAAACCATCAACCATGACAACTACACCAGAATCATTTGAAATTAATAAGACCGAAGAAGAATGGCGTAAGATATTGACTCCTGAGCAGTTTAATGTGCTGCGAAAAGAAGGCACCGAAAGACCGGGCACCAGCATTTTAGACAAAGAATATGGCAAGGGCACTTTTGCCTGTGCAGCCTGTGATTTGCCTTTGTTTATCTCGGATACCAAGTTTAATAGTGGTACCGGCTGGCCAAGTTTTTATGACCCAATTCCTAACTCGATCGGCACCTCTACAGATGGAAAACTGATGATGAAACGCACTGAAGTTCATTGCCACCGCTGTGGTGGTCATTTGGGGCATGTTTTTGAAGATGGCCCTAAACCCACTGGCTTACGATACTGCATGAATGGCATATCTATGAAGTTTATTCCAGCCTAGACAATTCTTTATTTTCACCAATTCGGTTCTAAATATTGCAAATCGGCTGGTAAATCGATGTCGGGCAAAGATTGCAGCAAATAGGTCGATAACTGTAGTTGATCGGCTATTGCCAAAGTTTCGGCAAACACCGTAGCCGTGCTCCAAGTAATACCCTGAAACAACTCTGATACCAGTCTCTGCAACCCAATCAAATAATAGCCCCCATCGATCGCTGGCCCAAGAGCTACCACCTGATTTTGTAATGCAGCAAACCCCTGGGTTAATAATGCCGTAGTTAGCCCAGGACAGTCGGTTCCAACGATCATGACTGATTGATAGCCCTGGTCAAAAGCCGATCGAAAAGCCGCACACATCCGATCGCCCAAATCTCCAGCAGGCTGCTCTCGATACCATAAATCTGTTCCTAACCATTCCTGCATCAATTCTTCACTACCTCTCACATACCAAACCTCAATGTTGCAGGATAAAGCTCGGGCTTGCTGAACCGTATGCTCAGCCATTTGTCGATGTAGCTGCGCAGCCCCTAACTCACCCAATGCTGGAATTAGGCGAGTTTTGGTTTTTCCTGGTTCAGGATAACGAGTGAAAATAATCAGGCAGTTAGGTATCAGTAGCAAAATAGTAACTATTAAATCACATTAAGATTCCTGCTCAGATTCTAAAATCTGTCGGCCAAAAGTCTCGGTCATGCTTAACAACTGCCGCTCAATCTCAGGAGTGAGCTGGTCATCGTGATAACGCCACCGCCAGTTTCCTTCGATCGTCCCCGGAAAATTCATCCGGGAAGCACCATCCAAACCCAAGATATCTTGCATTGGAATAATCGCCTGATTAGCGATCGAACTAAAAGCAATCCTAATTAGATCCCAATGGATTCCCTCACTAGAAATTCCGCCCAAGTAACGCAGCAACCGATCGCGCTCGTAGCTCTCCGTCTGGTTAAACCAGCCGATCGTAGTATCATTATCGTGGGTGCCGGTATACACCACAAAATTCCGATTGTAGTTAAACGGCAAAAAGCCATTGGCGTTATCGGAGCCAAAAGCAAACTGCAACACCTTCATCCCCGGAAACTCAAACTTATCCCGCAGTTCTTCTACCTCCGGCGTAATCACCCCCAAATCTTCCGCCAAGATTGGGAGATCTCCAAGCTGCTGCTCCAGCACCTCAAAAAACTCCATGCCGGGAGCCGTTACCCACGTACCATCGATCGCCGTCAGTTCACCCTGCGGCACCGACCAATAAGCTTCAAACCCTCGGAAATGATCAATCCGAATGATATCTACCAGCTTTAACAACGCCTTAAACCGCCCAATCCACCAGGCATACTGCGTTTTTTGTAAATGCTCCCAGTTGTATACCGGGTTGCCCCAGAGCTGACCAGTTTCACTAAAATAATCGGGCGGTACTCCGGCCATTTGTGCGACTAAGCCAGTTTCAGCCTCAAGCTGAAAGCTCTCCGGGTTTGCCCACACGTCAGCGCTATCGTGAGCCACGTAAATAGGAATATCGCCAATGATTTTAATCCCGGCCTCGTTGGCATAGTCTTTCAGCTTCAGCCACTGGCGCTGGAAGGCAAACTGCACGAACTGAAAATAATAAACTCGATCAACTAACAGCTCACTATAGCTATTCATTGCCGCCTCTTTCCGCAGAGCGATATCCTTTGGCCATTCATACCAGGGAGTATCTTGGCAGTGCTCATGCACCGCCATAAACAAGGCATAATCTGGCAGCCAAGCCGCTTCTCGCTCAATAAAAGCATGAAATTCTTGTTCTTGCACGGCAGTGCCGTGGCCGCGAAAATTCCGACAGGCCGTATCTAAGATCTCAATTTTGGCCTCAATCACTCGATCGAAATCTACTTTATCTAAAGAAAAATCTTTGAACTTCTCTAAATCTGCTTTCACCCACCCCTCAGCCACCAACTTATCGGGACTAATCAGCAAAGGATTCCCGGCCAACGCCGAGTAGCACAGGTAGGGCGAATTGCCATAACCCGTTGGTCCCAAAGGCAAAGTCTGCCAGTAGCTCTGCTTAGTGCGCTGCAAAAAGTCAATAAATTTATAGGCACCATCACCCAAGTCACCTACTCCATAAGGACTTGGCAGAGAAGTAGGATGCAGCAGTACACCAGCGGAACGGGGAAATGACATAGAAAATTCTTGAAGGCAATCTCCCAAATGATATCTGTTATTTGCGATCGTGATGCATATATCGATCGCTTAGCTCTGATACTTTCTGACAAAACGTTTCCACTATTTCTGGTGGGCTAACAATTTCACAGTCAGCTCCGTAGGGAAGTATTTCCCGAAATAGCCAAAATGTACTAGAGACTTGGCGAACGACTTTTCTGACCTTGGTCTGCTCTGGGTGCCAGTCATTTTCTAAATCATTGGGTTTGGCTTCGTAGGCAAAAGCTAGGCGGTTGCGGAAGTGCAGGGTAACAGGAATTGTGGCTAGCCCTGGGTGCCATTTGCCTTTTAAGGGAGTAATGGCAGCATCGGAGATGCGATCGAGCCTTAATGTCCAGTTATGGTTGAGCGGCGGCAAGTCTTCGTTGCCGCTGCTTTCTTCGCACCAGCATTGCAGGTATTGGCGTTTCTCGATCAATTCAATGGCGGCGTAGCGGACAGTAAAGGTGATGGCTCGCTCTGCGGCATCGCGGTAGGCGATCTCGAATGGTTTATGGCTGGCGATGTATCGATCGATAATCTTGCGCCAGGTAAGTTTGGGTTGGCTCAGAAAACTTTCTAGCTCGCTGCGTAAGGGGATTTTGATTTCACTCCGGGATACTAGTAATTCTGCAATAATTCTTGATGCTTGGTCTTTTCCGTTATCTAGTAGTATTTTTCTGGCTGTATCCAGGGCGGCAATGCGGTCATCTGTCCAGTCGTTGTTAGGGAGCACTAATAGTTCTTTGCGGGCGATCGCTTCCATCAGTTTAGAGATATTGGGTTTATCGCCCCAAGTAATACCCAGATCGAGAGCAAGTTGCTGAAGGGCTTCTTTATCCCGTTCTTGCAGGGAAAGAGTAACGGCAATTCCTTTACGGGTCATAAACTCAATAAGTGTACGGACACTGAATATTTTCACTAACTATTTTAGCTGTTAATATGGATTCAACGAAAGATTTACATACAAAAAAGCACAAACCTTTTTGGTGAATGTCATCTGAAAATATATGAATTACTCGATCGACCTTAAACCTATCTATTCCAGTCCAGCAGAAACTATACCAAAAGACCTGAGACTACCTCCAGGGTGGTCATTGGTTTGGCATCAGGTAGCAACCTTAGAAGCTCTGCGCAATCCAGAGATTGATGTGGTAATTAATACTGCGATGACTGGCGATGGCAAAAGTTTGGCAGCTCAGCTTGAAGTGTTGCAGGGAGAATGTACGGCGATCGCCTTATATCCCACCAATGAGTTAGCCAGAGATCAGGAATCTCAGACTCGTCAATATATTGCTGATTTTCAGCCTCCTAACAATCCGCGTGTGACTAGATTGAGTGGTGCAGACCTAGAAATTTATGCTGAACAGGAGGGTTTGCGTAAACAAGCTGCAATTGCTACTCGTTCTGGTCAGTCAGAAGTTTTATTGACCAATCCTGATATTTTTCATTTTTTGCATCGGGGAGCTTATACCTTTGCCGGGGATAGTCCTGATAAGCTTTGGGGCAGAATTGACAAGGATTTTAACCTATTCATTTTTGATGAATTCCATATTTATGCTGCGCCCCAAGTCGCTAGTGTGATCAATACGATGCTGTTGATTAAGGCTACCAATCGAGCTAAAAAGTTTTTGTTTTTGTCAGCTACTCCAGATACACAGCTACTCGATCGATTAAAAAAAGCTGGGTTTCGCTGCCAGATCATTGATCCAAATGCTCAGCAAAAGTACCGATTTCCTAGCCAAACTATCGAGCAGCAGCAGCTTAAAGATGCCGGTTGGCGACAAGTCGCTCGATCGATCCGACTTAACTTTATATCCCTGGAATCTAGCCCTAAAGCCTCAGAAGCATGGTTACAAGACAATGCTCAGCCGATTCTAGAACATTTTCAGCAGCATCCTGGTAGTAAAGGGGCAATTATCCTCAATTCGATCGTGGCTGTGAAGCGATTGATGCCTTTTTTCCAGGAGCTGTTTCGTCCACATGGGTTATCGGTAGGGGAAAATACTGGCCTGTCTGGTAAGACTGAGCGGCATCGATCTTTGGATGCTGACTTGGTTTTAGGAACTAGCACAATCGATGTGGGGGTAGATTTTAAGATTAATTTCTTGATATTTGAATCTGCTGATGCCGGGAATTTTGTGCAGCGGTTGGGTCGATTGGGGCGGCATGATGGCTGGATGCGTGGAGGAGAGCAGGTTTTATTTGATGGTTTTACGGCTTATGCTTTGATGCCTAACTTTTTACTGGAGCGATTATTTTTAGGGGAAGATCCGCCATTGGTTGCTGGAAGCAGCTATGAGCGGCCTTTCTTTAACCTGGCAATCAAAGAAAAGTATCGACAGATCAATGATTTTAATGGTTACTACAAACGCTGGGGTGCGGTGCAGTCGCTCAATCTTTGCCGGGACTTGAATAACAAAACGATTAAGCAACAATATGTGGG
>JAYSRP010000124.1:0-3148 GCA_043721015.1 Synechococcales cyanobacterium
TTTCGTCATTCAACGCCTATCGCCTACTGGCTTCGCCTTTGTATCTAGTAGGCGTTGGAATCCTCAACTCGCTCGCCTGATATCCCCGACCTAAAGGTAAAAGGCTTTACGGCTGCTTTCCGGTAACTGGGGCAATCGCTGATTACAGCAAAATTATTAAGTTGAGTCCCAACAATATTCGCGGTTATTCCCAACGAGCCGGGATTTATAAAGACCGCAAAGATTGGCAGTTGGCTTTGGCAGATTACACCAAGATGCTAAAAATTAACCCCAACGAATCTGATGCATATTCGAGTCAACTCGATATCTATAGGCAACTTAACGATCATCAGGGTATTATTAAATCCCTTGATGGCTTGGTGCGGATATATCCAAGTATTGGTGCTTATTGGTTTACCAGGGCTGAAGCTAAAGTAAAGTTGCAAGATAAAGCTGGGGCGATCGCTGATTACCGCAAGGCGATTCAAATATATCGACAGCAGGGAGATACTAGTCAGGTGGAACGACTATCACAAGAAATCCGTGATCTTGGTAGTCAGCTATGACAAACCACAATTGCAATTTGGAGTTGTTCTCTAAGCCAATAGCTGTGAAACGTCGATCGAGATATCCGGGAAAGCCCTAGGAAAAATTGTTCCCGTAGTAAGAGTAGTAGTCGATCGATATTCAGAATTTATCAAGTTACAAAAAACAACTAGTACTGAATCCTGTAAATTTAGCACCCAGTATTCTTCAATTCCCGCCTGAGCGTAGGCATTCTTCTTGATGCCTAAATCCTTAGCTAGGGTAGAATTAGCAACCTCAATTAGCCAAAATATATCTTCAGAGAGAGGGTGGCGGTCACGATACAAAGTCGATCGATTTCTGACTACTGCAATATCTGGCTCTGGCTCAGAGTTATCAGATAACGTAATGGGGTGAGCTTCACGGATCTTGGCCCGATCTCCCAAGACTCTACGTAAATACTCACCAATTTCGCTGCAATATGCTGAATGCGGGGCACCTTCTGGTGACATCTCAATAATTTCCCCACATATTAATTCTACTTTGCACTCATCAAGTAGTCCAGTCTCGATCATCTGATGATAATCTCGGATGTTCCATTTAGCAGTTACAATCGCCATTTATTCTACCCAATCAGTTGAATGTGCGAAACACCTGTTAAAGTCAACTTAATTCATAAATAAAAAATGTGGACAATAAAAAAGAGAACCGACGACTGGCCGTGTTTCGTCTCGGTTCTCTTTCTTATTTACTCCTCACACCCCCTAAATATACCGATATTCATCTGGAATGTCAAGCATTTGGAGTAAGAATTTTTAAATATTATTGAATTTGGCGCTAAACAACAGATTCAACCAATTCAGCAAAAAAGCTGTCGTAAGGCTCCGTAAAGCCCCATAATATGAACTTGGTAGCTATGTTCTAACTCATGTCTTCATCTCCCCCCAGCGAGTTCGCCACCACCGAACAGGCTCTCAAACACTTCTTTGGCTACGATCGATTTCGTCTTGCCCAAAAAGAAATCATCACCGCCGCCATGGCCAACCAAGATGTCTTGGCGATCATGCCTACCGGCGGTGGCAAATCGATCTGCTTTCAGTTGCCCGCCCTGCTCAAAAACGGCATCACGATCGTCGTGTCACCACTGATCTCGCTGATGCAAGATCAGGTCACGGCCTTACAAGATAACGGTATTGCCGCCACCTACCTAAACAGTAGCGTCACCGGCAGCGAAGTGCAAAATCGCACGCAGCGAGTGCTCAGCGGTGAAATTAAGCTGCTCTACGTGGCTCCAGAGCGACTGATGAGCGATCGATTCTTAGAATTCCTCGATCAAATTCAGCACTCGATCGGCATTGCCACCTTTGCGATCGATGAAGCCCACTGCGTTTCAGAGTGGGGCCACGACTTTCGGCCAGACTATCGCCAGCTCAGTACTATTCGCCTTCGCTATCCCCACGCACCTTTTTTGGCTTTGACGGCGACTGCCACCGATCGAGTTCGTCAAGACATTATTCATCAGCTCCAGTTGCGGCAGCCCAGTGTCTCGGTCTCTAGCTTCAATCGCCAAAACTTATATTACGAGATTCGCCCCAAGAGTAAAGACTGTTACAAGCAGCTCATTAAAATAGTCAAACAAAATAAAGGTTCTGGCATTATCTATTGCCTGAGCCGCAAAAAAGTCGATGAAATTACCGCCCAGCTCCAGCGCGATGGCATTGACGCGCTGCCTTACCATGCGGGCTTGAACAACAGCGTGCGTGAAGAAAACCAGCAGCGGTTTATTCGAGATGACGTGCGGGTAATTGTGGCTACCGTGGCTTTTGGCATGGGAATTAACAAACTAGACGTGCGGTTTGTGGTGCATTATGATTTGCCTCGCAACTTAGAGGGCTATTACCAAGAATCGGGGCGAGCCGGACGAGATGGAGAACCAGCCGACTGTATTTTCTTTTTTGGTTTTGGCGATGTCAAGACGATCGAGTTCTTAATTGCTCAAAAAACTGACCCAGAAACCGGTGATCCGCTATTGGCCGAGCAGCAGGTGGCTAAGCAGCAGTTGCGCCAGGTAATTGACTATGCCGAAGGCACCGAATGTCGGCGGCGGATTCAGTTGCGCTATTTTGGTGAAGATTTTCCGGGGAACTGCGGCAACTGTGATAACTGTCTGAGGCCAAAGAACGAGGCAGATTGGTCGATCGAAGCCCAAAAATTTCTTTCTTGCGTGCATCGCTGCAATCAAAGGTTTGGCACAAAGTACATTATTGACGTGCTGCGTGGCTCTAAAGACAAACGAGTTTTAGCCAACCGCCATGACCAACTTTCTACCTATGGCATCGGTAAAGACCGCACTGGCGACGAATGGAAAGTTTTATCGCGGGCGCTGTTGCATCAGGGTTTATTGAGCGAAACCACCGATGGTTATTCGGTTTTACAGTTAAATGCTTTGAGTAAAGAGGTGTTGTTAAAACAGCGCGTGGTGATGGTGGCGTTGCCCAATAATCCTCAGGTGTTAGATGAGAAATCGGCGATCTCTCGCAGTCAGGCCGAGGAGTTGTTCGATCGCTTACGATCCTTACGCAAAAGAGTCGCCGATCAACAGTCGGTGGCTCCTTATATTGTGTTTGCTGATTCTAGTTTGAAA
>JAYSRP010000125.1:0-16193 GCA_043721015.1 Synechococcales cyanobacterium
AAACGAGCGATCGCGCTATCGGTGCGGTTAGTTACGGCCATCACCCGCGCCTGCTTGGCTGAGGGCTGATCTTTGCGGCGGAATATCTCAATTTCTAAGGCAGCCAAAGTATCTGCTGTTTCACCCGATTGAGTGATGCCGATCGTCAGAGTATTGGCCATTACTGGTGGTGGAGCATAGCGAAACTCTGAGGCATATTGAACGAAAGTAGGAATCTGTGCCAAATTCTCTAACAAATAGCGACCCACCATGCCAGCGTGCAAGCTAGTACCACAAGCTACGATTTGAATGTGTTCCAAATTTTCGTAAATCGACTCGGGCAAATCTAGCCTAACTGGAGACTTATTGCTGTCTACAGTCCAATCAGAATCTAAGTAAGTCTCTAGGCAAGTCCTCACCACTGCTGGCTGTTCGTAAATTTCCTTGGCCATGAAATGCTTAAAGCCCTGTTTTTCGACGGCGATCGGATTCCAATTCAAAGTACGAGGTGTCTTTTTAACTGGGTCGCCCTTAAAGTTGTAGACTTGGTAGCCCTCGGTAGTTAGTCGCGCAATTTCTTCATTTTCGAGCTGTACCACCACCTGGGTATACTGCACCAGCGCAGGCGTATCAGAAGCACAGAAAAATTCACCATCGCCAATGCCCAGCACCAAAGGAGCCTGCTGTCTGGCCACAATCAGCTCATCGGGATAATCGGCTGAAAGGACGGCGATCGCAAAGGCTCCTTCTAATTGATGCACGGCTTTTTGGACCGCATCTAAGAGGCTTGCGGCACCTTGCTTAAAGCATTCAGCCAGCAGGTGAGGGATAACTTCGGTGTCAGTATCGGAGCGGAACTCGTGGCCTTTAGCCTTGAGGCTCTCGCGTAGTTCACGGTAATTTTCAATAATGCCATTTTGCACCACCGCAATTCGGCGGGCGGTATCGGTGTGGGGGTGAGCGTTGTATTCTTCGGGTTTGCCGTGGGTTGCCCAGCGAGTGTGGCCAATGCCAATCTGAGATTGGTTGCTATTGGTCTCTAGCTTCACCCGCAGATTTTGCAACTTGCCTTTGGCACGAATACAATCGATTTTATTTTGATCGATGGTGGCAATTCCAGCAGAGTCATAGCCCCGATATTCTAGCTTTTCTAAGCCAGATACCAAAACAGCTTGGGCTTGCTTCGTTCCGATATAACCAACGATCCCACACATATAAAATCTCTCTCTCTCGATAAATGCAAGTTTCATCTTAGTATGCCTCTGACCAGCATAAATCACTCAAAGGCTACCGAAATTCTTTTTTACCCTCTAGCCATGGCGCTGCTGATGCCATTGCCAAGCATGGCGAATGATTTCGGCAAGCTGGGGGTATTGGGGCTGCCAAGCTAAAAATTGCTGGGCTTTGGCACTGCTGCCCAGCAGAATTGGTGGATCACCGGGTCGTCGATCGCCATACACCACCTTAATTTCTTTACCAGTGACGGCTCTGGCTGTTTCGATGACCTCTTTTACCGAGAAGCCATTACCGTTACCTAAGTTAAAGACCTGACTATCACCGCCTTCGATTAAGTAACGCAACCCCAAAACATGGGCATCAGCCAGGTCGCTGACGTGGATGTAATCGCGGATGCAGGTGCCGTCAGGAGTTTCGTAGTCGGTGCCATAGACCGAAATATTCTCTCTTTTACCTAGAGCCGCGAAGAGAATTAATGGAATCAAGTGGGTTTCGGGTTCATGATCTTCGCCTAAACGGCCTTGGGGTTCGGCACCGGCAGCGTTGAAGTAGCGGAAGCGGACAGATTTAAAGTTGTAGGCTTGATCGAAGTCCATCAATATCTGTTCTACCATCAACTTGCTGCTGGCGTAGGGGCTAATCGGGGCAAAGGGGTGGTCTTCTACTAAGGGCGTATATTGGGGCACGCCATAGACGGCACAGGTGGAGGAGAAGACAAATTTGTGGATGTTAGCAGCTCGCATTGCTTCTAACAGGGTGAGAGTACCAACAACGTTATTGCGATAATAAATGGCCGGGTCATTTACTGATTCACCGACGGCAATATAGGCGGCGAAGTGCATGACGGCGGTGATGTGGTGTTCGCTAAACAGTCGATCAAGTAATGGTCGATCGAGGGTGCTACCTGCAACCACTTCTACTTGTAAGACTTTTTCAACCAGTTCTTGGTGGCCATATTCGAGGCTGTCCAAAATTATGACATCGTAACCCGCTTGTTTAAGGGCAAGGACGGCATGGGAACCGATATATCCGGCTCCACCGGTTACTAAAATTTTGGAGTTGGGCATAGTAATATCTAGATGGTGATGATCATCAATCAATCTAAACACAAGTATGAGAAATTGATCCACGGGAAATGTCGTAATGTTAGAATCCTGGTTTTTGAACATGGCCATATTTTTTGCGCTGATTCCGTTGTTTTTGACCCTGATTGGACTAGCGCTGAGCATTTGGAGTGTGGTTCCGGCACCCAATATGACTTTGTTGCCGCTGAGCGTGGGTGTCCCCGAAATTTGTGTGTGGCTATTGGGGTTTAGTGCGATCAGCTTACTGAGCTATGGAGTATTTCAGCAGCCAGAGTTGCCTGCTATTTTGCGCTGGTTGGGAATAGGGCTTAGTGTGATCTGTATTACACTAAATGCTCATCCATTACTACAATTACCTGGGACGATCGCCAAGGCTGATCGATCGATGAATCAGGCTTTGGGGAATAACTACTTAGCTGCAATTCCATCAAGTGTCAGAGCAACTTTTAAGCCCGAACCTTTTAGTTTATTAACTGCTCTACGAGGAATTAGTTCACCGCCTATTCGTAGTCAACGACAAATTCAAATTGCTACTGATCCATCGTTGACTCTGAATCTTTATCAACCAATTACTCCTGGGCAGTATCCGGGGGTGATTCAGATCTATGGCGGGGCTTGGCGGGCAGGGAATCCAGATCGTGACGAAGAATTTAGTCGCTATTTGGCAAGTCGCGGCTATGTAGTGGTAGCGATCGATTATCGTCATGCGCCCCAGCATCGTTTTCCGGCGCAGTTAGACGATGTGCAGATGGCGATCAAGTATGTGCGATCACATGCTGCACAATGGGAAATCGATCCCATGCGGTTAGGAATTATTGGTCGATCATCTGGAGGGCATTTGGCGACTTTGGCGGCCTATCAGCCCGATGCCAAACCTTTGCAGGCGGTGGTGAGTTACTATGGACCGGTGGATTTGACAGCGGGATATGCTGATCCGCCAGTGCCAGACCCGATCGATTCGCGGCAGGTGATGCGAGATTTTTTGGGCGGTACACCGACGAAGCTGCCAGAGTTATACCAGCAGGCTTCACCTGGACAGCTAGTGAATCAGCGGTTGCCCCCGACGCTGTTGATTTACGGTGGTCAAGATCATTTGGTGGAAGCGCGGTTTGGTCGTAAGTTGGCCAAGAGCTTACAGTCTTTTGGCACCCCGACGGTGTTTATCGAAATTCCTTGGGCAAACCATGCTTTTGACGCGATCTTTAATGGCACCAGCAACCAGTTGGCACTCTATTATACCGAAAGATTTTTAGCCCGATCGTTGCATTCATAAAACCCACAGAATATACATTGTAGGGGCGGGTTTATCCGTCAACATTTTAAAAAAATACATTCCTAAATAAAAACCCGCCCTTCAATGAATTCATCCAAACTCCATGATTCATCAATTGCACGGGATCTTGGGATTCTTTTGGTGGAGATTTGGGCGATCGATTGTGGTGGGGTGGACGGGTTTTTATTTGGAGATTTGGGCGATCGATTGCGGTGGGGGTGGACGGGTTTTTATTTGGAGATTTTGTTGCTGTGCTTTGTTTATGGATAAACCCGCCCCTACGCTTGTCGTAACGGCATCGGTAAAGACCCAGACAGATCCTGAGAGATATCGACCTTTTCAATTTGATCGCGGATGCTGTTGAGATCGATATAGCGATCGGTCACGTTTCGTAACTCTCGGGCAATCATGCCTTCGGTAGAAACCACTGTGATGTGAGTGTTTTTAGAACGGAGGAGTTCGATCGCCCTTTCAAAATCTCCATCACCACTGAACAAAATTACCCGGTTATATTGTTCTACCGTGTTAAACATATCTACTACAATTTCGATATCTAAATTAGCCTTTTGGGAGTAGCGACCAGAATTGTCGTCATAGTATTCTTTAAGAATTTTAGTTCGTACCGTATAGCCCAAGCCAATCAAAGCATCCCGAAAACCGCGCTGATCTTGGGGATCTTTGAGACCGGTGTACCAAAAGGCATTGACCAAATTGACATCAGGATCGTTAGTGAAATACTCCAGAACGCGCTTGGGATCGAAGAACCACCCATTTTTCTGCTGAGCATAAAACATATTGTTTCCATCCACAAAAATGGATAGATGCTTGATAAGCGTTAACATATTGAATTGGTGTAATTGTTTTGACGGGCAGTGAATATAAGCTATTTCGAGAAGTAATTAGAGCCGTAAAACCACGATTGACTGTAAAAAATACAGCTAAGACCAGATAGATTTGCCAATGAAGCAACCAAGGCTCAATAAACAAAAAAGTTTTTCGATCTAAATAAATGAAGATAGAATTCGCAAAAAATCCAGCTTTAAATTATTCGAACTAGAATATTGAGTGTTAAGTTTAGCTGATGAAATATATAAGTAAGCATAAGTCTACAGAAGGCTGTAGTCCATGATGCAAGGTGGATCTAGAAAGAGCTAAATCATTTTGCAGCTTCGACCGAAGTTATAGATTTGCACGGTGAATTTAAGAATAAAAGTTAGAATATTAATCCTAATATTAGCAAAAATTGGCACCTCGATCGCAAAAAGTTCAAAAGCAGATGTATCCAAGTACATTGATCCCCACGGATTCCACGCCAGATCTCACCTGCTACAATAAAGGATGTTTTGCTGTCAGCCTTAATTACTATATGAATACAGTCTCTTTGGTATTGCTAGAAATACTGATAGTCATTGGATTCTCTCGCCTCGTGGGCTTGTTGTTCCGTGCCATCAAACAACCCTTGGTAATTGGGGAAATCATGGCTGGCATCATGCTCGGGCCATCTTTGTTGGGTAAGATATTCCCGGTTACTCAAGCTTGGCTGTTTCCGCCTAGCACCGCTCCAATCTTAGAGGTGTTGGCGCAGATCGGCCTGATATTTTTCATGTTTTTAATCGGGCTAGAGCTTGATCCCAAGTATCTGAAGGGCAAAGTTCGCATCGCTGTCTTCACCTCAGCCGCCGGGATCATTTTGCCATTTTTCTTAGCTGGCGGCTTAGCACTTTGGCTGTACCCGCTTGGTCAAGGTAGCCAAACGTCGCTGTTAGCTTTTAGCCTCTTCTTTGGATCGGCCTTGTCTATTACCGCTTTTCCGGTCTTAGCCAGAATCATTAGTGAAAGTAATCTGCAAAACACCCCGATCGGCTCTTTGGCTCTCACCTGCGCGGCGGTAGATGATGTCGCGGCCTGGTGTTTGCTGGCCTTAGCGATCGCCGTGGCCAGAACCAACAATATTTATACGGCTCTGCCTCACATCGCACTGTCGCTGGTCTACATCGTGTTTATGCTCACGGTCGGGCGCTGGTTATTGCAAGGTATGGCAGCGCATTACAGTCGATCGAACCGGGTCAGCCAAATTTTGTTGGCGGCGGTTTATATGTCGGTGGTTACTTCGGCGCTGATTGCCGAGGCGATCGGTATCCACTTTATCTTTGGGGCATTTTTGATTGGAGCGGCCATGCCCAAAAACGAAGGGATGGTCAGAGAAATCGCCCAAAAAACTGAAGACTTTGTCTTGATTTTTTTGCTGCCAGTATTTTTTGTTTACAGTGGCCTGAAAACAAAAATTGGCCTGATTGATAGTCCCTATCTGTGGCTGGTCTGTGGGGTTATTTTAGCCGTGGCGATTATTGGTAAGTATGTGGGCATTTACTGGACAGCTAAACTCTTGGGCTTGCCTAAACGAGAAGCTTCAGTATTGGGGTGGTTGATGAACACCCGAGGCTTGACCGAGCTGATTGTCTTAAATATTGGTCTTCAGCTCGGGGTCATTAATGACCTGCTGTTTGCCATGCTGGTAATCATGGCGCTGACCACCACTTTTATGACTTCGCCGTTGGTGGAATGGACTTACCCCAAAAAGCTCTTGCGCCAACAGCATTTAGATGCCATGGTGCCGGTGATTGCTCCGACTACCGATTATCGAATTTTGGTGCCAGTAGCCAATCCCAAAACCCAAAAAGGCTTGATTGAACTGGCGGTAGCGATCGCCCACAACCCCGAAGAAATGTCGATCGTGCATCCTTTGAGTTTGATTGAACTAGAAGAAGACTATTTATATCAAAGCTCCCCGGCTGAAGTAGAAAGACTGCTGGCTAAGCGCCGTCAAGAGCTGCAAGCTTTGGTGGTGACGATCGATCCCCTCTCGGCGCAAAATAAAATTCAGCCAATTGTCCAAATTGGTTTTGACGTGGCCAAAAAAACCGCCGACTTGGTGGTGCTCGATCGACCAGATTTAGTTTTATTGGGCTGGCATCGATCGGCTTTTAGCCGCGATCGGCTAGGTGGACGAGTACGGCAAATTTTGGCTACTGCTGCCACCGATGTCGCCGTGCTAGTAGATGCTAATCCATCAGAAGAACTCACCGGAAGACCATATCAAAAAATCTTGGTGCCCTATACTGCCAATACCCACGATGATTTGGCTCTGGAGATAGCTTTGCGCTTGCTATTTAACGATGAACAACGCTCTTTACACGTTCTGCAACTCTCGCCTTTGTCTCTGACTGTAAGCGAGCTAAGCTACGAAATGAACCAATCGATCGCCGATTTGCCCAGCGATGTGCGTGCCCGAATTAAGTTGGAGACGATCGCCAGCGAAAGCCTCATGGGCACGGTGATCACCGAGTCTCGTACTGCGGACTTGACTATTGCTGGCACCAGTCGCAACTGGGGAGTGCAGCGCAATACTTTGGGGCGTTATACCGATGAATTGGCTTTGCACTGCAATTCGCCATTGTTGATTGCTCGTCGCTACAGCCAGCTCACTTCTCATCTGAGCTTTTTACGCCACAAGGCTCTGGCTTAGGCAATTTTGCGGAGTGAATAACCACTGCGCGATCCCCGCCCTCTTCCCATCCTGAAAAATTAGGTGTAACATTGCTTACATATATAAAAAATTCTTAAGAACATATCATGCAGCAGTCTGTAGAGGAAAAGAACTTTACTGAGATGGTTTTGCGAGCTTCACACCAGCACTTGGTGTTATTGAACTTTGGTGCGCCTTGGTGTGGTTTGTGCAAAATATTACAACCGCTGATTGACCGCGCGATCCCCACTTGGGGAGACCAAATTGAGGTCTTAAATATCGATGCTGACGATAACTTGAGGTTGGCAAGCAAATATCGCATTCGGACTCTGCCGACACTGTTGTTGTTTGCCAATGGTGACGTGGTGCAGCGGTTCGATCGGTTTAACAGCCGAGACGATCTGCAACACAGCCTAGATAGCATTGTGATTTCTCACAGTCGGATCTCAGACAGTCGGATCTCGGACAGTCGGATCTCGGCTTGAGAATATTCTCTGGTTAAAGATTTGCAAATTAAAGTATTCGATCTCTCCCCATAGACCCAGAGCTTGATTATGATAGTGTGGATGCTGCGCGAAGCAGCGTCTACTTGAATTTTCATAAGCGAGCCGATGGAAGCACTCTACACATACGCCTGGTTAATTCCAGTTCTACCGCTCTTAGGAGCCATGCTGGTTGGTCTGGGGCTAATCTCTTTCAATAAATTTACGAATGGCCTGCGTCAGGTCAATGCTGTGGTGATCATCTCTTCGATCGGCGCAGCGATGTTTATGTCTATCGGTTTACTTTGGAGCCAGTTCCAAGGGCATCCCACTTACCTATATTCGATCGACTGGGCAGCGGCGGGTAGTTTTCATCTGAAGATGGGCTATACGATCGACCATCTTACGGCGTTGATGTTGGTGATTGTGACCACTGTGGCGCTGCTGGTGATGATTTACACCGATGGTTATATGGCGCACGACAAAAGCTACGTGCGCTTTTATGCCTATTTGAGCTTGTTTAGTTCTTCGATGCTGGGGCTGGTGATTAGCCCCAATTTGGTGCAGGTCTATATTTTCTGGGAGTTGGTGGGGATGTGTTCCTACCTGCTGATTGGCTTTTGGTTCGATCGGCCTGCGGCGGCTGATGCTTGTCAAAAAGCCTTTGTGACAAACCGGGTTGGTGACTTTGGTTTGCTATTAGGAATGCTGGGTTTATATTGGGCGACTGGCACTTTTGAGTTTGGCTTGATGGGTGAGCGGTTAGAGCAACTAGTAAGCTCTGGCGCAATCAGCAGCACCCTGGCGGTGGTCTTTGCCATTTTGGTGTTTATGGGACCGGTGGCAAAATCGGCTCAGGCTCCCTTACATGTATGGCTACCCGATGCCATGGAAGGCCCCACTCCTATTTCGGCGCTGATTCACGCGGCAACCATGGTGGCGGCTGGGGTGTTTTTAATTGCTCGGATGTATCCGGTGTTTGAGCATGTGCCAGCGGCAATGAATGTGATTGCTTGGACAGGGGCAGCGACGGCCTTTATTGGGGCGACGACTGCGATTACCCAAAATGATATTAAGAAGGGCTTAGCCTATTCCACGATGTCTCAGTTGGGATATATGGTGATGGCGATGGGTGTGGGTGCTTATGGAGCTGGTTTGTTCCATTTGATGACGCACGCTTACTTTAAAGCGATGCTGTTCTTGGGTTCTGGCTCGGTTATTCACGGCATGGAAGATGTTGTGGGTCATAACCCGGCATTAGCGCAGGATATGCGTTTGATGGGTGGTCTGCGCAAGTATATGCCGGTAACATCTTTTACTTTCTTGTTAGGGACTTTGGCAATTTGCGGGATTCCGCCTTTTGCTGGTTTTTGGTCGAAGGATGAAATTTTGAGTGAGGCTTTTGCTGCTAATCCGGCTTTGTGGCTAGTTGGCTATTTGACTGCCGGAATGACTGCCTTCTATATGTTTAGGATGTATTTCAGTACTTTTGAGGGTAAGTTCCGGGGTACTGATGAGGTCATTAAGAACCAGCTACTAGACCGTGCCAACTTTGGCCCGG
Source organism: Synechococcales cyanobacterium (assembly GCA_043721015.1). Lineage (GTDB taxonomy): Bacteria > Cyanobacteriota > Cyanobacteriia > Cyanobacteriales > Chamaesiphonaceae > JAAFHZ01. The sequence goes on from JAYSRP010000125.1 coordinate 9,143, forward strand.
GCGCGATGAATGTTGCTGAGCTGGCTGATGATCACCATGCAGAGCATCATGCCAGCGAACCTCATGAGTCGCCCTGGACGATGACTTTGCCTTTGGTGATGTTGGCGATTCCTTCGGCTTTAATTGGTTTGGTGGGTACGCCTTTCCACAATTATTTTGGGGAATTTATTCATGCTCCTGGTGCAGTAGAAGCTGCTCATGAGTTTGATCTGACTGAGTTCTTGGTGATGGGTGGTAGTTCGGTGGGGATTGTGTTGATTGGAATTACTTTGGCAGCCATGATGTATCTGCAAGGTAAGATTTCACCTAAGTCGATCGCCGCTAAGATTCCTACTCTGTACAATTTATCTTTGAATAAGTGGTATTTCGATAATGTCTATAACCAGGTGTTTGTAATCGGTTTGCGCCGAGTTGCTCGCCAGGTGATGGAAATTGATTATCGGGTGGTAGATGGTGCAGTGAACCTTACGGGTTTAGCAACTTTGTTAGGCGGTGAGGGGCTGAAGTACTTTGAAAATGGTCGTGCCCAGTTCTATGCGCTGATTTTTCTTGGCGCAGTGCTGGGTATGGTGGTGGTCTTTGGCGTGACTTAAACATGCCAGATTTCTAATGCAAATTTTCTACCCAGCGGAGCTTAGCCGATCGAGCACGGGGATTCAGTCTAACCTCTGATTCCTCAGCGATGATTGGCTTTTTGGTAAGTACTTTGAGAGCCTCATTTTCTCGCCAGGTGTGTTTCACCATCCGGTCTTCTAGGCTGTGGAAGCTGATAATACCGATGCGACCTTTGGGGGCAAGCCAGTTGGGTGAAACCGCCAAAAACTTTTCTAGGGAACTTAGCTCTTCATTGACCGCAATGCGCAGACCCTGAAAAGAGCGGGTGGCGGGATGGATGCGGCCATAGCGGTAGGCTTTGGGTACGGCACCGCTAATGATTTCGGCTAGGGCGGTGGTGGTGTAGATTGGGCGATTTTCTACAATCTTTTTGGCAATCTGGCGGGAGAGCCGTTCTTCGCCGTAGCGAAAAATTACATCGGCGATGTCTTTTTCTTTCCAGTAATTAACAATTTGGGCAGCCGTTAGTTCTTGGCTGGTGTCCATGCGCATGTCTAGGGGCGCTTCGTGACGAAAACTAAACCCTCGATCGGCTACATCTAAGTGAACAGAGCTAACTCCCAGGTCGGCAATGATCCCATCAAATTTTTGGGTGGGTTGATAGTCGGCGTAATTGCCCTGCCAAAAACTGACTCGATCGCCATAGGTGGCTAGTCTTTCTTTGGTGGCATCGATCGCTTGTTGGTCTCGATCGATTCCCACCAACTGCACATTTGGTGAGGCTTGCAAAATCAGCTCACTGTGACCACCACCGCCCAGGGTGGCATCTAGATAAAAGCCGTTAGGACGCACTTGCAGTCCCTCAATGATTTCGGTGGAAAGAACGGAGATATGATGAAACAAAGTGAAGCTCTGGCCGTGAAAGCTTTCATCCTACTACCGAATTACGCTGAATAGGTTTTTTGGCATCTTGTACCTTTGGCACTTAAGAATCTCCAGTGTCTGGCTTGGGTACAAATACATCATTGTCATCAACCAGCGGTGGTAGTTGCAGAATATTATCGGTGCTTGCTGCTGTCACTGGCTGCTTTTCCCCAATCGGAGAGAATTCATAGTGTTCATGAGCTTTTACACCATTCAATACCATCCCTAATACTCGCTGCTGAGAACGGGTCAGCAAATCTTGAGCATGTTTAAGATCGGCAACTTCAGCTACTTGGGGATGCACCACTAGTAACAAGCCATCGGCCATTTTAGACAACAAAATAGTATCAGCCGCTTGGGTGAGGGCACTAGAATCTAAAATCACTAAATCATATAAAGTAAACCATTGCACTATTAGTTCTACCATTGCTGGCGAACTAAATAGTGAAACTGGGTTGGGGTGCAAAGAACCTGCTGGTAACAGTTCTAAATCTGGAGCCACCTCAATCACCGATTCGGCAAACTGCGCATGGTGTTGCAACACATCACTGAGTCCCACACTATTGTTTACGTTCCAAAATTTATGTTGCTGCGGCTCTCGCATATCGGCATCGATCAACAGTACTCGTTGACCCGTTTGAGCCGTAGCGATCGCTAAATTAGCCGCCACGGTGGTTTTACCTTCACCGCGAATTGCACTAGAAATCACAATTACCTGAGCAGGTGAACTGTCATTTAAAAATTTCAGATTGGTATGTAGCATCCGAAATGGTTCAGCGGCAGCGCTTTGTTTGAGCGTCAATTGGGGTTGATCTTTGGGGGCAATATTTAGTTGTGGAATACAGCCCAACATATTGTAGTTAACAATTTGCTGCACAGTAGTCGCATTTTTAAGTCGCTTATCGGTTAGATCTAACCCATAGGCTACACCGCCGCCAATGAGTAGGCTAAGGGGAGCTAGCAACCAAGGTGGAATAGAAAAGGGGGTTTCGACCGGTTGACTAGAAACAACTACTGAGCCAATGATTTTAGCTGGAGATAGCATATCCGCAGGAGATGCTTTAAGCTTGGTGGTGAGCTGTTCATAGTTATTGTTGGCATTGCGCATATCTTGACTCAATAAGCGCATTTTTTCTTCTATTTGAGGGAATTCTTCTAAGCGCTTTTGGCCAGAATCGATCACGTTATTCAGAGCAGCGATTCTTTTTTCTAAGCTATCACGCTGAGTTTCATTTTGAATTAATTGAGAAATAGCCTCAGCAGAAACACCTGCTTGTTGCCATTGCACGGCTTTGCCCCGAAATAAGGCACTGCCAATCAGGTTTTGTTGAGATTCGCGCTGGATGGCGGTACGAAGCACAGTTTGCTTGCTTTTGAGATCTTGGACGGTAGCTGATTTATCGCTAGAGCGTGCTCGCTCCACGGCTAACTGTTGCTCGATATTTTGCAAAGCCAGCATCGCTCGATCCATCGAAGGAGAAGTGCTGGCCAAGCTCGATCGAATGGTGGTCATGGTATCTTGGCCAAACAGACCTTTGAGCTTTTCGGATAGTGCTTGGGCGGTGGTCAATTGTGATTTTGCAGTGGTGACTTCTTGGCTGAGGTTGTTGAGAGCGTTGACCAATCTGGCTTTATCGGCAGTCAGATCAGAAATTTTAGCGTCAGCCATAAATTTACGCAGGTTAGCTTCGGCGGTGCGCAAGGCATTGGTGGTGGTGGGCAGTTGTTTTTCTAACTGACCACGATTGCTTTGGGCTTCTTGGCGGCGCAGAGTTAAATCTTGATCTAGATAAGATTCCATCAGCCTCTGGCCAATTTTGGCGGCCTGTTGGGGATTAGGATCGCGGTACTTGACTTCTAAAATGTTGCCAACATTGTTGATGGTAACGCTGTCGGCAACTTGGTTGGCGTTGCGATCACTGTCGGTTCTGCTGAGTGCCGCTTTGACTACTGGCAGCGATCGAATGATTTTGTTGGGGCTATTGTTCATATTCATTCCTTCACCAGCAAAAATACTTTGCTGGTCTTTAAAGGCGATTTTACCCTTGGCTTCGTACAATGGCTTTTGAAAGGAGTTATAAAGAGTTCCAGCGCCCAAAACTGCACCCACTGCGATAGTCGCTGGCAGCCAGCGGCGTTTTAATACTTGCCATGGTTCGTGAAAATTCATTTGCAATGGGTCGCGCGGGGTTCAAAATAGAGCTATCCCTATCCTAGCAACTGTTATAACTCTATTAGATAGCCACTGGGATCAGCTAATTTACCGGTAAGCAGTAATTTTATGCCGAAAAACCCAGCCTCGATCGATGGCTGGGTTTCTAGAGATTTTGTGAAGGCAACTAATTCTTGCCTTAGACGGTACCGCGAATTTCCATGACCACTCCATCGCGGAGTAGGATTTCTACATTCATTTTAGCGACTAGGTTGTCACCAACAGCCACATCAAACATGCTCTCAATTTGGCCTTGGACGACTTCTTGATTCAGTTCTAGCGTTTGTACTTCTTGAAGCTGTTGCAGCACGTTGTTTTTTTGCTCCAGAAATTCGCTTTTTTTCTGGTTGACTTGCAGTTGAATATTATCGATTTGCTGCATTACCTGAGGGCCAGGTGGTTGCAAGCTCTGCTGCTTGATTTCAGCGATCGCTCGCTGACCTTGCATTTCTAGCTGTTGCAGTTGACCGTCTACTTCATTAATTTGCCCCTGCAAGCCCTGTTGAATTTCGTCCTTCCAACGCTGAGTGACGATCGCCCGGACGTTGACCGCGCGCTTGAGAGAGAGTTGACTCATAAAATGTTCTACCGAGGTAATTGTAAAATTGTCGATGCCCTGCCTGACTCAGGAAAACATCTCGTTTATCATATCGTGATAGCGTTCCATGACCACATGTCGCTTCAGTTTCAAGCTCTGAGTCAAGGTGCCATCTTCGATCGAGAAGGGAGTCTCTAATAATCTAAATACTCCAATCCGGTCATCACTGCGATATCCCGGACGGTTTTGCACCAGCTTAGTCATTTCGGCGCGCAGCAGTGGCTCTAGGCGAAGATCCTTCAGATTTCCTTTCTGCCAAGGCTCTCCTTGCAATTTACCCCAGTTTATCAAGGCTTCTTGGTTGGGCACAATGAAAGCTCCTAGAGACTTAGCATCTTGGCCAACCAGCATAATTTGATCAATATAAGGGCTAAATAAACAGGCATCTTCGATCGATTGAGGCTCAATATTTTCGCCGTTGCTGAGCACGATGGTGTCTTTGGCGCGTCCGGTAATAGTCAAGTCTCCTTGGGGAGTGAGCATCCCTAGATCACCACTGTTGAACCAGCCCGCCGAATCGATCGCTTTAGCAGTAGCCTCAGGATTACGATAATAACCCTGCATAATTTGCGGGCCTCTAATTAACACCAAGCCTTTTTGACCCGCAGGTAAAGCCTTGCCGCTATCCAGATCTACAATCTTGATTTCGGTGCCGGGTAAAGGCAAGCCAGAAGTAGGTCGTAAGTTTCGCCAAGGCCGACGCACGTTGGTAATCGGTGCTGTTTCGGTCAGACCATAGCCCACTAAAATATTTACACCTACAATCTCAAAGAAATTATCGATGTGCTTGGGTAATGCCCCACCGCCACTAATTACGTAGTTGATTTTGCCGCCAGTGGCTTCCCGCACTTTGCTGTAGACCAGTTTTTCGCCCAAATTATGCAGGGGAGCTAAAGCTATAGTTTTGATTCGGGCACCTAAACCACCAGCGGGCTGCATTTGCCGATCACCGGAGGTGCAAGCGAAGCTATCGATATCCAGACCATTACAAATTCGCCGAGCAGCAATATATTTTTCGCTGATATCAAAGAAAAACCTTACCAGCTTTTGTTTGTTGGCGGATTGATCTCTAAACTGCTTCTGAGCACCTTCGTAGATCGATTCCCACAAGCGCGGCACCGCAATCATATATTGCGGCTTATATTCCCGTAGATCTTGCTTCAGGTAACGAATATTGGTGTAGGTTTGAGAACAGCCCTGAGCTAGCAAAAAGTATTCACAGGTGCGCTCATAGCTGTGCCAAGAAGGCAAAATGCTGAGCACTCGATCGCCCGCAGTGGGCTGCACCACGGTGGCAGCAGTATGAATTTGATGCAGCAGATTAGCGTGAGTTAACATTACGCCCTTGGGGTTCCCCGAGGTGCCCGAAGTGTAAATGAGCGTCGCCAAATCACTAGGTTGCAGCTTGGGATTTTTAAATTCACCAGGAAGAGCCAAGACTTCACTAAAGTTCAGGGTTTTGACCGGACTTTCGGCGGGCACGGCTTCGTCAGAAAGTAAAATTACCAGCTCAATTTGCTCATAGAGCTTTTCGCCGAGCTTCTTGAGAGTTTTGAGGTCTTCGACAATGAGGGTTTTGCTTTCGCTGTTGGCTAAGATGGCGAACAATTCTTGGGTTTCGGCTTGGCCACTGCGCACCGCATTAAAAGCCCCCGACATCATGGTGCCTTGATCGGCAATAAACCAGCGAGGGCTGTTATCGGCAAACATTGCTACGGCAGTGCGGGGCTGGACTCCCAAGCTTTGCAAGCCCGTGGCAAAGGCCAGCATCTGCCGATACATTTCGGGGTAGGTGATGCTGACTTGCGGCTGTAAATGGGGGGCAAAGAGAGCAATCACGTCACTAAACTTTTTGGCAGCGATCGACCACACTTCTGGCAGAGATTGAACATCTAAATAATTGACCGTGCGATCAAAGTTGGCTTGTTCTAGGGCAGTTAAAGGATAGGGGTAGGCCATGGGTTAAGAAGAGTGACGTGATACTTATAAGAATAATAGGCAAAAGGATAGCCGATCGATCTGCAAGTGACAGATTTTTGATCGGCTGTTGCCGTAAGCGGAGCTATCGGCTGTTGCCGTAAGCGGAGCTATCGGCAGTCCTTTGGTAATCTACAACAGACGTAAGATAAATGGATAGCGGTAAGGCTCATCAGAGCTGAGGCTATGAATAACGGCCATTACTGACCAAAAAGCGTGCCATAAGAAGCCAAAAACCAGCAGTGGCCAAAGAATTAATCCTAGAAGGCCAAAGGTTAAGAAGGAAAGTACGCCATAAATAGTACCGATTACTGCTGCCCAGAACCAAATATTTAAGTGGAAGTTAATTGACTCTTTGGCATTCTTTTTTACCAAATCGTCATCAGCAATAAACAAAGCGACGATTGGTACAGCAATAGAGATTATTGAAACACCAAAAAAAGTGCAGCCATGGCAGACCACAGATAGTAAACGGCTTTTAGAACTGGTAATACTAGACATCGATCGCAGCCTCGCTTGAACTCTAATAATGGTTGATGGTTTTTTAGCCAACAGATTGACTCTATCACGGGTTTTTGGTGTTACGCAGTAGAGAAACGGTATGGTTGACCGTATTGTCACCGATATTTACTTTTCTTGATTTACCTTAACGGAATTTTAGTTGATTCTTAGGATTGAAATCAAAAGATTCTGGGATAATATTAGAATAGAGTGTACTTTTGTACTAAAAGCAAAATATGCCAGAATTGAAGGTCAGCGTCAGCGAAAACACACATAAAACGCTG
>JAYSRP010000126.1:0-16150 GCA_043721015.1 Synechococcales cyanobacterium
CTGCCACCAAACTGAAGACATGAGAGGGCAGGTGACTGCCACTCAGGCCATCTTGGATGGCTCCTAAGGCAATTCCGGCTACCATGCCTTCCCAGACCGATCGCTTCACACTCCAAGCTACTACCCACATCATCAGCCAGTTGGGAGCAATACTAATTAGCTCCATTCCTGGCCAGCGGGTCGGGACTAGCAAAGCACAGATCAATACCGAAAACCCAATGACCAAGCTATTGAGTAACGCCAAATTAATTTTAGAAAGTTTATCTATCTTGATCATTTTTGGGGGCCGTTGATGGTTTGGGGACAGCTTCTAAATTAGCCTGCTGACTAGGATAAATCTGTAACCATTCCAAAGCGTTAATCGGAGCAGTGAGTTTGACGATCGCTTCTGGAGCCGGAACTTTGGCTAAATCTATCTGCACAATTTTGCCTACAACCAGGCCACCGGGATACAACTGACTGACGTTAGAAGTAACCACCGTGTCATTGACTTTTACATCGGGAGTTTTATCAAAAAACTGCATCACCAGTCGATCGGAGCGATCGTTGTTGCCTTGGATGTAGCCCATGTGCCGACTGCGCGAGATCAATGCTCCAATGCGGCTGCTGGGATCGGTCGAGAGTAAGACCTGGCTAGTATGGGGAGTCACCTGAGAAACTCTGCCCACCAAACCTTTGCCATCGAGGGCGATCGCACCAACCTGCACTCCATCGCTAGAACCTTTGCCAATGACAATCTGCTGCCACCAGTTATCGGCGCTGCGACCAATAACCTTTGCTACAGTGATTGGCTTGGTTTGGGAGCCATCATTGTTAGGCTCTAGTAATTTCTTCATTTTGGCGTTTTGCGCCTTCGCTTCGGCCAATTCTAGCTCTAGCTGCTCAGCTCGACTATCAGCCACCACCGTAGGGCTGTAAGCATTGGGCTGAAAAGGCAAAGAAATGGTACGATAAATTTCCCAAATCGAGGCGGCTTGGGTCTGCCACAAAATTGCCCCACCAGTAATCGCTATCGCCGAACCTACTAGTTTGCCAGCGTTTTTACCCCACCAGCGCTTTGCCGAAAAACTCATGGAAGTTCACTCACTCAACTAAATTCAATATGCCACCGGCTCACCACTAAAACACACCGTTGATTTGCCGAACTGTAGAAGCACGACTTTAGAAACACGACTTTAGAAACACAGTGCCAGCTTCAAAACGGTGTAATTTAGATACAGTAAATCTAGGGTTATCCCTAAAATCTCTATTTCAACAATTGTTCTTAATTCGTGCGGGATTTAGCCGTAAATACCCGTTCTAGTTGCTTAAAGTTTTCTAGGACTAAACCAGTACCCTTGACGACACAAGTTAAGGGATCATCGGCGATGTGAGCGACGATGCCGGTCTCATGGCTGATTAAGGTATCAATGCCTCTTAGTAAAGCACCACCCCCAGCCAGCATAATGCCTCGATCGATGATATCTGAAGCCAATTCTGGAGGAGTGCGCTCCAAAGTACGCTTGACTGCTTCCACAATTACCGAAAGCGGCTCCGACATACTTTCCCGAATCTCTGGGGCTTTAATGGTCACTGTCCGAGGTAAACCCGAGAGCATGTGCAGACCACGCACTTCCATGTTCATATCGTCGTTGGGCGTTGGGTAAGCTGATCCCACGTTAATTTTGATTTCTTCGGCGGTTCTTTCTCCAATCACCAAGTTATGAACTTTCTTCATATATTGAATGATCGAGTCGCTCAGTTCGTCGCCAGCGACCCGCACCGAGTCGCTAATTACCGAACCCTGCAAGCTGAGCACCGCTACTTCAGTCGTACCACCACCGATATCAATAATCATGTTACCGGTAGGCTCCGCCACGGGTAAACCAGCTCCGATCGCCGCTGCGACTGGTTCATCGATCAAAAACACTTCGCTGGCTCCGGCTTGTTGTGCCGCTTCCATTACTGCTCGCCGCTCTACTTCGGTTACGCCACTGGGAATACCAATGACGATCCGAGGCCGCACCAAGTTATTACCTTCATTCGCCCGCTGAATGAAGTGTTTCAGCATGACCTCTGCTGTAAAAAAGTCGGCGATTACCCCGTCGCGCAGGGGTCTGATGGCAATCACGTTGCCAGGAGTTCTACCCAACATTCTTTTGGCTTCTTCACCTACGGCCAAAGGAATGTTTTTAATTTGATCCATCGCCACCACTGACGGCTCCTGCAATACTATCCCTCTACCTGCAACATACACTAAGGTGTTAGCAGTTCCCAGATCCATGCCCATATCGCGGGACATCGAAAACCGATTAAAAAATTTCATTTGTTTAAAGCACTCCCAAGATAAATTCGACCAACTTTTAGTAATTCTTGTTACCAGCGTTTACAATGCTGAATGCCGTTGCTCAAAACTAGACCACCACGCGAACATCATAACTCTCGACCACCCAGAATAGGGCAAATTGAGCCAGTTGGCGGCAGTCGATATACTGACTTTAGACTCTACGCGATTTTCGATCTAAAGTCCATCAACTGGTGGCCAAAATCGACTTTTTAAATTACAATTTTATTGCGTACAAAAATACCAAAAATATGAATATTAACTCTGTACACCTGGTCGGTCGGGTGGGTGGTACCCCCGAAATCAAGTATTTTGAAAGCGGCAGTGTGCTCTGCACTCTGACCATGGCTGTGAATCGTCGATCGAAGAACAATGACCAAACCGATTGGTTTAGCTTAAAAATTTGGGGCAACACTGCCAAAATTGCTGCGGACTATGTAAAGAAAGGCTCTTTAATTGGTATTCAAGGCTCTCTAGAAATTGAATCTTGGAACGATCGAACCACTGGCAATGAGCGCTCCAACCCAGTGGTCAAGGTAGAACGGCTAGATCTCCTCGGTTCTAAGCGCGACAATGAAAGCGGCGGCGACTACAGCAGCGGCGGCGAGATGATGTAAGTGTGATGTCGGTATCCGGTTCACTTCGACTCTGCTCAGTGACCGGATACCTGGTTAACCAGTTGGGTGAGCGGAGCCGAATCCCAACGGCAAGCGTCAGCTAGTCTGAATCGCCAAAGTAGTTTGGGGATCAAATAAGTGAATTTTATCGGCGGTCAGGGAAAGCGAAACTTCCTGGCCGTTTTGCACGGTTTTTTCTGGCGAGATCCGAGCTTGAATTGAGCTAGGGGCATCCTGCAAGCCCGCTAACTGCACAGTAATGAAAGTATCGGTGCCCAAGGCCTCAATTAGCTCAACTCGACCATGGAGATGAGCGGGATCAGGATTGGCTAGTTCTAGGTGTTCGGGACGAATACCCAGTAACAGATTGCGACTACTGTTCTTTTGGGCTGCTTGGGCAAGCTTGTTCGATAAAGTGACTCGCAAATCACCATTAGTCAAAGCTGGTAACTCGACTCTTACCGGCACAAAATTCATTGGCGGTGAGCCAATAAACTGTGCCACAAAGGTATTCACCGGATGATGATAAATTTCTAGCGGCGAAGCCACCTGCTGAATTTGGCCACCATACATCACTGCAATTCGATCGCCCATAGTCATGGCTTCAGTTTGGTCATGAGTAACATAGATGGTGGTTTTGTTGAGCTGCCTTTGCAGGCGCACAATTTGGCTGCGGGTTTCGGCTCTGAGTTTGGCATCTAGGTTAGAAAGCGGCTCGTCCATCAAAAATACCTGGGCATCACGAGCGATCGCTCTCCCCAAGGCCACCCGCTGTTTTTGGCCACCAGAAAGCTGTTTGGGCAAACGTTGCAGCAGCCCTTCTATTTGGAGCATTTCGGCAACTTTGTAAACCTGCTGTTTAATTTGGCGCTCTCGATCGGTTTCATACCTCAGAGCTTTGGGCAGGTTGCGGGTGGCTTCTACTAAAAAGTTTTGCCCGATCGCTGGTAAGCCTGCTAATCCCCGCCGCCGCAGACCAAAAGCGATATTGTCATAAACTCGCAGGTGAGGGTAAAGAGCATAGCTTTGAAAGACCATGGCAATATCTCGGTCTTTGGGGGGCAGGTCGTTGACTATTCTGTCGCCGATGCTGATGGTGCCTGCGGTGAGTTGTTCGAGTCCGGCGATCGATCGCAGCAAAGTACTTTTGCCACAGCCCGATGGTCCGACCAGCACCATAAACTCCCCATCGTCGATCGACAGGTCAATTTGTCGCAGCACTGGCAGCGTATCGGTGCCCGGTGCATAGGTTTTGTAAATGTTTTCGAGGAGGACGCGCGCCACGATCTTTGGGGGGCTGGGTAAATACAGAATCTCTAACTTTTGCTAGAAATAGCCAGTATATACCTTAGACCCATCAGGAAAAAAGTGAGGTGCTTAATTAATCTGGTGCGGTTTAACTTGATCGTTTGGTCGATAGCTTCGCTTGCACCGAAGGCGTAAGTGCTACGCACGACCTTGCAGTACACGAAGTGTCTCTGAAAGAAAATCGAACTGGCTCGCCAGCACTTTGCTGCTAGCGTCTTACTTGCTGATGGGCTTTGCTTTCTATTTCTATTTGGTGATACCAGTGCTGGGCAAAAACCTAATCCAACGGACTAATAATACCTCGACCACCGCGATTCATTACATGAGTATAAATCATAGTAGTTTTGACATCTTTGTGACCCAAAAGTTCTTGAACTGTGCGGATATCGTAGCCATTTTGAAGCAGGTGAGTTGCGAAGCTATGCCGAAAAGTGTGACAGCCAATTTTTTTGTAGATTTTGGCTTGACGCACTGCTTGCTTAACGGCTTTTTGTAAACCACTTTCATGAAGATGGTGTCGCCGAACAATGCCAGTCCTTGGATCGGTGCCAAGGCAAAAGCTAGGAAAAACGTACTGCCAAATCCATTCTGTCTCAGCGTTAGGATATTTGCGATCCAAAGCAAACGGCAAATAAACCTTTCCATAGCCTTCTTCTAGATCGCGCTCGTGCAGACAAAGCACTCGTTTCAGATGGGCTTGTAAAAACGGGATCAAGGTTGTTGGCAGCATCGTCACTCGGCCTTTTTGACCTTTGGTATCGCGGACAACGATTTGCTGGTAGGCAAAATCTAGGTCTTTGACTCGCAGGCGCAATACTTCGGACAAACGCAGTCCTGTGCCATAGAGCAGTTGGACTAATAGTTTGTGTTCTCCAGACATCTGGTTAATGATGGATTGAACTTCTGGCTTAGTGAGTACAGTTGGTAAATACCGAGACTTTTTCGCTCGCAGAGCATCTACAGACTCAAGTTCTTGCTCCAGAACAACTCTGTACAAAAATAACAAGGCGCTCAATGCTTGATTTTGAGTAGATGCTGCAACTTTATCGACTACAGCCAAGTGACTTAAGAATGCTCGGACTTCCTCTACACCCATATCTTGAGGGTGTTGCTTATTGTGAAACAGGATATAGCGCTTAATCCACGACACATATGTTTGCTCTGTCCGATAAGAGTAGTGTTTCAAACGAATGGATTGTCGAACTCGGTCTAACAGTTTTGGTGGGGCAGGCTGTTCCACAAACATGGGAGAAAAAAATAAGGATTATTACAAAATGTTAGGGAATCACTCCTGTATCAAGCAAGAGCATTTAAACTGAAGTCAGTTCAGTCTAAACGCCCAATTTGGGGTGTTATGCGGACGAATGTCGGGCTAATCCCTTACTTTCCAGGTCATATGTGGACAAATGTCAGTATATGCACCTAATTCAAGGGGATTATACTGAACTCGTCTTCATATCCCATTGTTAGGCTAATTTTGTGGGTGGTGAGTTAGTCATTCGTGACACCAATACAAATTTTTAAGGAGTATTGAACATGGGAGTCTTGGGCTGGAATGAACTGGGTGACTACGTCAAGCTTGTCGGGAAGGTCGTCGGAACCGACCGATCAGGAGACGGCGACTGGATCCTCAAGATTCAGCCTGATGTCGAGAGTCAGGCACTCCTCATCAATTCGCACGGGAATGCTAACGATGATGGGATCGTAGAGTGTGAAGTCGAACCGAGTGACTTCTTCGACAACGACATCCACGAGCAGATCTATTTTGGTACCTTGCAAAACCGCCACGTAACCGTCGTCGGGACGTGGGTGGAAGACAAGTCACACAGTGACAAGACTGAAATCCATCCGATTACTACCGTTTTATCCGAACGCACTTTCAACAACGCAAAGACCGTTTATCTGACCGTTTTTTCTGATGACTCCGGGAACTTCCCAGCCAATGTTCCGCACTCAGGAGAGAATCGAATCGGCAACTTCCGAATCGCATTTCCTCCCGTACCCGTTGTGCCTCACTATGACCAAAAGCCGATCTTCAAGATCGAGTTTCAGAAGAACTACGCACGCTCGGCGGACTTTCGGATCGAAGTTGATGCCTCTGGTCAGCCGTTCCTCATTGGGATTGTGCAGAGCGGAAACGCCGACGAGAATAAAGGGGTATACATCGCTCGGATCTATATGAGCTACGACGCGATTCCCAAGTTCATCCCAATGAACGTAATCCCTCCTAGCCCAAGGCTAAGGATATCGTGCATCGAGTATACCAACAGCCGTAGCCAACGCGGACTAAAACACGCGCGTTTCATTTCAGCCGTTGGTGGTTTCGATGGTACGGTCTTCTGGAAGTTATCGCGTGACGTGGTGATCTACCTGATCCGAAGCGGACAGAAAACATTTTTTGTTCAGGGTTCTGACAGCAAAGTAGCTGATGTCCAAGTCGTCGAGCCACACCGTGAGGCGCACGACGAATTCTTCTTCCCCTACATCGCGACCGTCCCAGATAACACGACAACTGATAATCTTTCATCTCTTCCGAAGTGTCCCCTATATACTGACGAATTGTGAGCTACAGGCGGGTGGAAGGTCAGGACGCGGAGATCCTGACCCAGTTTAGTTTCTGATCTGCCGCCTAACAAGGGCTTGCAGCGGATGTCCACAACACTCTGGCGGTGACTCGAAAATTTTTGCCACTGCTGAAGCCCAAGCCGTTAGGCCGCTATTAGAAAACTAAGATACAGAGGATTGATGGTTCGTATCCTGCTCTCACTTGTGATCATTTCCCCCTTCTTGATGTCGGTGCCTTATGCCGCACCACAGCAGTCTCGAAAGCCATCCGTGAAGCTATCAAACGCAAAGAGCATGACCCCCAGTATTGTGAAGTTACTTGCTGGCGGCTCGAAGACAACATGGAGCCTTGCTTTTCAATTCCAGCACCAGCAATACACTCCAGTCAAGGCGGATGCCATCATCACTGCCATTGACTCGCTCCCGAATACCATCGACACCCGTCGCTCACTTATAGGTCATGAATCTCGTGCGAAAGAACTCCTCTCCCGCCTTACGATAGTTGGAGGCAAATACTTGTACTTCTTGGTAGATCCCTCCGAGAGTTTGCCGATCATGATCGCGGAGGACAAGGCTGGCAAGCATCTCGTGATCATAGCCGCTACCGACAGTGTATACAATACGCTGCGTTTATCCACGAAGCAGCGTGCGGCCAAAACCCTATCAGAACTAGCGATTCCTATTGCTAGGGATGCGGCGGACATCTTCGGCTCAAAAATCCAGCAAATTGCCGTTTACATTGTCTATGGCAGCAAGAATTTTGTCCGCGATGACTACAATAACCTTCAGCCTGAACTCGTTGGTCTCATTACGAAGCCATCTACTGTCAAGGCATTTGTCTCCACGGCAGTGACTGATCAAGAGTTCATTGATCGCTCCATCGTGATGCTATCTGATCGAGACAGCTTCTTGCAGCTTACGAGAATCAAGGTGACACTTGAGTAGTGCTTAACTCCGGGGCGCAGCCTAATCTGTCGTTGCAGCGGATTTGCTCTGCTCGCTGCTGACCACCAACATTAGACTGCTCAATTAAAACTGTCAGAACAAATCTCATCGATGAACTTATTAATTCTCGCGCAAGAGCTATCACCTCAGTATATAAAAATACTTCTCAAGAGTAATATTGGCTTTATCGGTCTAATTTGTTGTAAAATTTTCCTGAATCTATAGTGAGTCTGTATGTTCGAGTCATTCACCCAGATTGATACGCCACTTGAGTACGCAGAATCTGCTGTTGCAGTAGTTCTGTTTATTATTGGTTTAGGAGCGGGGAGTTGGCTGGGAAAATTTATCTACGGATTTCTCTTGCTGGTTGTATTGGCTATACCTGTATGGGAAATTGCTAATGGTTTGTTGTCGGGATGGAAGGATATTAGTCTCGGTTCTGTTGGGTTAGGACTAATTATAGGTATTGTCCTTTTTCCACTTTCTAATGCTTACAAAAGAATTGAGGTACTAGAGGATAAAATCAAAGCAAATGAAAACAATAGAGATTGATACTCATGATTTTTCTGGTCTAGCCTTTGGGTTGGTCGCGCCCCTGATGTCTGAGCCGTTAGACAGAAAAGTTCAGTCCAGTGCAGAGCTGGATGTGATAATTACAAAGCTAGTTAGAGGTTATGCACGTTGAAGCAGGCAATAAAAAAATCCTATAACAATACTCACAAAAGCCTTGTTGATGCCATCCATCACAGAAATAGCTTAAAAGTTCAATATCATAGAATTCAAAATAGAGTTAGCATTATTAATCAGCATAATCCTAAATTTGTTGAACCAGTAAAGCTCTTAAAAGACAGTGACAGTTCTGTTTTAGAATGCTTGGCAAAAATTCTCGAAACTAACGATAAATCTCCTGAAAAATTAGTTATTCGTTTAGAATTTTTGTCTCAAGGCATTTTTGGTCGTACTTTTGGTGCTAAGCTAGCCTATAAAGATATTGTCGAAACTGCGTGTAACAAACTCAATCTTCCTAAGCCGCCATCACCGTATCAAGGGGAACAATCTATTGCTATACATTGCTTTAAAGAAATGTATCAAAAGCTTTCTCCAGCTCAAAAAGAAGAATATGAAGATGCTTTAAAAAAGCAAGGCGAATTATTAAGACACCTGAATCCATCTCTTGCACCATCAATGATTTCCGCTGGAGCAATTATTGCAGGTCGAATGTCAGGCTTTGGTGTGTACCTTGCAGCTTCTACAGTAGTAGGTGCAATAACTAGCACAATTGGGATAACTCTTCCTTTTATCTTCTACACAACCATGTCCAGTGCAATTTCTATCTTTCTCGGCCCTGTTGGGTGGATTGCAGTAGGAGCAATGGTAATTGGTACAATCTTTGGCCCCGATTTTAGTAAAGTAACTCAGGGAATTATTTTAATCGCTTCTCTCCGTGCCGAGAAAGAACTTGAGTGGAAGGTACTTCTTGGCAAAGCCAGAGAGGAGTTAAAAAGTTTGTCCAGAAAAATACGAAGCAACTTTTTTAAAATTATTGTGCTAACACTAACCTTGCTATTGTTTTGGTGTGCAATTCCGTTACTAACACTACTTGTTGTAATTTTAGTGATCAAATTGCATACTATGTAGTCAGCCTTGTCCTGCCTAATCGGGTCGATGCGCAGATCAAACCAACGGACTAGAAGTATCCCTAAGCTCTAATCCAAAGTTGACGTAATGATAGCAATCCCTGCTTCTCTGGCCACTCATTGGTCATTTCCGTGTGCGTTGCCAGTGTTTTAGACAAGCGCCAATAGCATTGACGACCTTCATTGCCATGATCGAGGGAATTACGTCTTGGGTTTACAGTAAGAAAAGATCATCTCCCCAAGCTAAAATGGAATAGTTAAGTCGCAGAAAGGTCAAGCCAATGACAGTACGACAGCCCCGCTACAGTAAGGAAGAGTTTGCCCAACGAGGCGACGCGCTCTATGAAGCTCAGATACGTCCTCAGGTGGAGGAGGGAAATCACGGGAAAATTGTGGCGATCGACATCGAAACCGGAGCCTTTGAAGTCGCAGACGATATCGTCACTGCATCAGAACATCTCCTCACGAGAGTGCCGGATGCCCAAACTTGGTTTATCCGCATTGGACACCAAGCGGTCTACCACTTTGGTGCACGGAGTCTGAGAAAGTCCGTATGATACATGGAATAGTGAATCAAAGTTGTGAGGCAATTCTTCCTGTTGTCGTGAAGAATGACACTAAAACACAACTGGTCGATGCGGTAATCGATACAGGTTTTTCTGGTTTTCTGACTCTGCCCTCTAGCACCATCACAGCTTTGGAGCTAGTTTGGAAGGGGCGTGATGGTGCGACTTTGGGAGACGGCACTTCCTGTATTTTTGAAGTTTACATTGCGGTTGTAATTTGGGACGGGCAATACCGCACAATCGACATCAACGAGTCAGAAACTATTCCTCTAATCGGGATGTAGTTGTTGCGAGGCTACGATTTGCGAATTCAGGCAATAGAAGGTGGTAGTGTTACAATCAGTTCACTAGAATGATGCTAGTTGATCGCGCAGCTTTGCGTCAGCAGACCGCAGTCTAACAAACCGGTTGGAGCGGACTGACGAAGTTAGTCGTTTCTGTCGCAAGGTCGATTGGTAGCTGCTCAACCGGAACGTTAGACCGCTAAACTTTGGTTAAGACTGTACTTCAAGGTTATCTGTGGGAACGTCTGACTTTTTCTTACTTTACACACCTGACAAAGTAGAAACTAGAATTGTGTTCACTTTGGATGAAAAGTTGTTGATGGAGAACAAGTTAAGTCGAAACGACGGCGAAACTAAACTTAAAAGCTCTGAATTTGGTGTTGTCATTAGCAAAGAATCTGACTGATAAGTACTTCGATCATTTAGGAGATTAAACATAATGGACTCATTTACCTCTCTCTACGAAAAATTCAATTCTTCTCAAGCTCGGAAATTAGCAGAACTAATTCAACAAGCATATAATCAGTTTGATGAAAGAGAAGAAGAAACTTGGGAACTGAATAAACCATATGAGTTGATTAGCCCACTTGGTACACAGCAAATTCCCTTTGGGTTTGTTGTTTCCGAACCTGATAGCAAGGATGTAGTAGTTGTATTTCGGGGTACAAAACTATTCCTCGAGTGGTTCAAGGATGCAAATGTTCAGCTTGTTTCTTACAAAGACGGTATGAAGAAAGTTAAAGGCTTCAATGCGGATTCCTCAAGTGAAACAATTTCGACTATCAATGATTTTGGCTATGTGACCGCAGGCTTTAGAGGGATCTACATTAGTCTCCGAAAACAGATGATTGAAGCTCTTAATAAATGTCCAGCAGATTCCCGGATTTTTGTTACAGGTCACAGCTTGGGTAGCGCTTTAGCAACTCTGGCAATTCCAGATATTCTCAACAATACTGCCTTCAATAACCCCGAAAAAATTGAACTATATACCTTTGCTAGTCCACGATGTGGTGACAGAACCTTTGCTACTCGCGTTCAGGAAACTCGTGTACATCACTGGAGAATTGCTAACACGGAGGATGTTGTTACAACGCTGCCATTTCCAACAGGAAATATATTTGCAATAGATTCATCTGAACAAGGAGTAAAACCAGATGCTGCTGGAGGTGGATTAACTGGGGAAGATAAAAATCCAAACCCAATTTTTGGGATTTTCAACGATATGTTTGAAAGAGTGGGAGAACTTACTGAAGGAGCGAAAAGAAGAATGCCAGATTATGTTCATACTGGCACTCCTGTCTATTTTACATTTCATGATGCTGCGCTAGAAAGACACCACAATTTAGACAGTGTTTATATGGCTGGTATTGGTCAAAAACCGCTCTAGATTATGACGCAAGTTGCAGGTTGAATCGTAGAAAAAGCTCGGCAGTCTAACAAACCCGTTGCACCTGACTGTATTTACTCCAGTGAACTAAAAAGATTGTTAGTGGCGGGTGAACGGGAACGTTAGACTGACGAATCTGGCCAACTTTGTTCGTACAACAGATGTAGCAACTTCTATGTTCATAATCAATCAAATCAGCATTGCTTTAGCAATAATTTCGACTTCATCTATTTATGGTTTTTCAATAAATAATGCTGAAAACAGAGCTTCTAAAAATATTCTTATGTCTCAGCGTCTCAAGTTAGAGTCTGTGAGCTTATCACTAGTTAGTTGTGAAAGAGCAGGGAGATTTGTGAAGTGCGGATTCACAATTGTTAGCAAAGTAGATCAGACAGTAACTTTTGGGTACTGCGGTGATAATTCAAGAACAAGAATGATTTTTAAAGGTAAACAATACTTTGCTTCATCAGTTGGTTTTGGAGGTAAATTTCGGAATGACAACTGTGGTATACAAAACTCAATGCTTAGTGAAATACCACTTGAGGCAGAACTAGTCTTTGATGGAATATCATCTAGTTCAAACTCATCATCGGCTCTTGAAATATCTATACAATCACGGAGCGGATGGGAGTTTGCTCAGTATAAAAAGGTTTTGATTAACTAAGGAATGGACGAAGTTTGTGATGCTCAGTTGATGCTATGTGCATAACTCTGGATGGTATGATAACCATCATTCGAGACGCAAATAGCTTTCCTACCTTCATACTGATGAACAACTCTGAACTGCAAGTCCAAGCTCAAAAGATTTTGGATACTATTGCTTTCATGTCCTTTGAACAATGCCAACCTCTGACCCGTGGATTTGAAAGCATTCCCGCCCGTCCTGGCATATATGCAGTCAGACATAGAACTGATGGATTACTTTATATTGGCAAAACTAAAAGTTTACGAGGACGCTTCAGCGGTGGTCATAAAGCTTTTTTGTGGGCATGGCTCGACAAATATAATGACGAAGACGTGCGGATTGCAGTGGAACTCATTGCGCACTGGGGAAATCCCACGCTACTATTAGAGCTAGAAGCCATCATCCTTCGAGCAACTGAGCCACCGTACAACGTTCAAATTCCAGCAGAGATGTAAAGCTATGCAAACCCAACTTCACGAACAACTCTCCCGCTCCGATGCTGAAGTTATTCTATTCCGATTGCCAGAACGGATTCGTGCGGCTCTAATCGATCGTGCGGCTGAAATTGAGTACCCGATCGAAGCAGTTGTTGAGATGGCGATCGCTAGTTTTCTTGACACTGAAGCTTTAGGATTTGTCGATTGTAAACCAGGGCGTGGACAGTAAGATTCTAACTACAGCAGTCTAACAAACCTGTTGCACGCCGACCAAAACTAAGTTGACTATTTCAAAGATCCTCTAGTAGCGGGTGAACAGGAACGTTAGACCGCCAAATAGAAATTTTCAATACTAGTCTCATCAATGAACCTTGAATTTAGTCGCCGTCTTGCCCTGTTTGGAGTGATTCCATTCATTGCTGACACAATCCGTCGTTGGCACCAACTTGGTGACATCAAAATTTGGCCTTTTTGGTTGGATGATTTTTTGCTCGGCGGGTTTCTGCTCTGTGGCGCATGGTTAACAAAAAAAGATGCGAAAAATGGTAGACATTTTCTTTCGGCTGCCTGGGGGTTTTCGTGCGGCATGGCTTATGTCAGTTTTTTCGACCAGATTACTTCTCTAGATAAACCCGATCCTGCCCCGATCCCTTCGGTGTGGGTAGCTGTAGTAAAAGGAATATTCTTTCTGTTAGCTATTCTGGGATTGATTAGCAGCTTACGAGACAAAAAACAGCGTTTTTAATACTTATTGTTCTAAGCTAAAATGGAGAGGTTCTGAGTCGCAGTAAGGTTAAACCGATGGCAGTCCGACAACCCCGATATAGCAAGGAAGAGTTTGCCCAACGAGGCGATGAGCTTTATGGCTCACAGATTCGATCGCAAGTTGAGGAAGGTAATCATGGCAAAATTGTGGCGATCGACATTGAAACCGGAGCCTTTGAGGTAGCGGATGACTTGCTAATGGCATCGAAACATCTATTGGTAAGAGTGCCCGATGCTCAGACTTGGTTCGTTCGTATTGGCCATTCAGCCGTCGATCACTTTGGCGCACGAAGTTTGAGAACAAAGCCATGATGCAAGGTCGTGTGAATCAAAGGTGTGAGGCGACGTTGGCGATCGCAGTCAAAAACAATGAGACAACTCAGATGGTAGATACTGTAATTGATACAGGCTTTTCGGGATTTCTCACCTTGCCGTCTGAGATAATTTCAACATTGGGGTTTAGTTGGGAGGGTCGAGATACCGCCACGCTAGGCGATGGGACTTTCTGCACGTTTGAAGTTTACATCGGTCTTGTGATTTGGGATGGGCAGTACCGTGATATTTACATCAATGAATCAGAAACAGTTCCATTGATTGGGATGCAGTTACTACGAGGCTACGATTTGCGAATTCAGGCGATCGAAAGTGGTCTGGTCACAATTGAAGCTTTGAAGTAGAACAAGGTGGCGCGTGAGTTACGGTCTAACAAACCTGTTGCACGCCGACTAAAAACAAGCTGATGATCCAAATACATTTTAGTAGCGGGTGAACAGGAACGTTAGTTTACTTGGAGCCAATCGAAGATTTGACCAATGGTAAGCTGTAATTCTTGGCTGAAGCTAGGCACAGGAATAAAATCACTGGTATTTTCTAAGCACTGAGTCGGTTGCTGAGCAGTATGAACAAACACCATTTGTTCGCCGCAAAGGTGCAGCGTAGTTCGGGGAAGACCCAAGCAGTTCGACTGGGCTTAACCACAGCATTAATTACCCGCAATAACTCCCCTTGAATAGTGCTGTGTCTTCCCTGGAGCATAGGCTTGATGATAATTTGACCATCGATGAATTCGCTGGCTGGCTTGGTTTCTGGTTTTGCCAGAAACTCGGTTAGAGTAATGGGTTTTGCTAATATCTGAACCATTGGCCACATTAGAGAATCAGTTGTTAGATATCTTATAACCTTTACGGGTGAATCGCTAATCACCGACTACCACGCAGCTTTAGGCTAATTCAACACAAAACCCTCGAACCACAAAAGCTCAAGGGTTTTTAAAATTTCGATCAATAACTAGTTAAGCAACAGCAGGAGCATAAACGCTCACTTTCTTGCCATTCTTACCACGGCGCTCGAAAGTCACCACACCATCGATCAAAGAATAAAGCGTGTAGTCTTTGCCCACACCCACATTATTACCAGCATGTACCGAAGTACCGCGCTGACGAATAATAATGCAGCCCGCAGTTACCTTTTGGCCACCAAAACGTTTCACGCCCAGCCGCTGAGCGTTAGAATCTCTACCGTTTCTAGTACTACCCGTACCCTTCTTACTTGCCATACATGTGCCTCTACTTTTAGGTTACAAATTATTTACAAAGGAAAAATTAACCAGCGACGATCTCATCGACCATCCAACGAGTAACTTCTTGACGATGCCCGCGCTTTTTGCGAGTCTTTTTCTTAGGCTGCATCTTATAGACAATAACCTTGCGATCGCGGAAATGGCGCATAATTGTGCCTTTTACCACCGCACCGGCCACCAAAGGCTGGCCAATAGTCACAGTCTCACCATTGCCGATAAGCAAGACTTTATCGATATCTACCTTTGCGCCCTCTTCAGCGGCCAAGAGTTCGATGTCATAAAAACGGCCGACTTCAACGCGGATTTGTTTGCCGCCGGTTTCAATAATTGCGTAGGTCATAATTTAGGGATAAATTGGCCGTAGAGGTGTCTACTAGGGCGAAAGCCTCAGTAGAACTTGGTTTGAGTAAAAAAACCTGTTCCGTGCCTGTAAAGTAAACAGTCTTTTATTATTGCCTATTTGTCGATCGAGAGTCAACACCCAATAATCCAATCATCTTTGATGGCTAGAACCCAATACAGACCTGAGATTTATCGTGTAATAATAGAACCCAGAATCGTAGGACGCTAGTAATGCTGCTAGCTATCGCCCTAAAACCTCGAGATCGATGTCTGACGAGTTGCGACCGCACCTTCATCAAAACCAATAAATATCTATGACGGAAGAAAACATCAGTTTGGGAAGAAAAGAAATTACTGATGACCTCAGTAAGCTGCTCGATATTTTACCGGCAGCAATCCGTCAAATTATTGGCGACCATCCTCAGCAAAGCGATCTAATCGAAATAGTCCTAGATTTGGGTCGTTGCCCCGAAGCTCGCTTTGTGAGTGGAGCCGAATACCTAAGCGAAACACCAGTCACCAAAGAAGACCTACAGTACTGTATCGATCGAGTCGGCATGTTCAGCGGTGACAACCGAGCGGGCATTGAACGCACCTTGCACCGGATCAGCGCCATGCGCAACCGAGCTGGCGATATCATTGGACTCACCTGTCGGGTTGGTCGGGCAGTCTATGGCACCATCAACATGATTCGAGACCTGGTAGAAACA
>JAYSRP010000127.1:0-16145 GCA_043721015.1 Synechococcales cyanobacterium
TTTGGTAGCTAATGATCCGACTGTGCGGCAGTTTTTGGTGCGGGATGCTGATTCCGTGATTTCTGTGAGAGAAGCGAAGGCAGTGGCGGAGTGGTTAGAGAGCGATCGGTGGTTCCATGTGATGCGCGACTACTGGACTCATACTGATCCTATTTTGGCGGGGATGTGGGGTGGTCGATCGGGTTTGTTGCCAGATTTGGCACCCTTGGTGATGAGCTATGACTCAAAGAAACTAGAGACTTTAAATATCGATCAGTGGTTTTTGCGTGATCGGGTATGGCCGCTAATTCGGGGTGCGACGCTGATTCACGATCGGTGTTTTCGGGTGCTGGAGGCGCGGGTGTGGCCAGAGGTGGATCCGCTGGGTGATGTGCATGTGGGACAAGATGAATCGATCGCTAGATCGCAGGAGCAGAGCGATAAGTTAGGCTCTTTGTTAGTTAAGCACCATTGGTTAAGGCTGCCCGGTTTGGAGATGGTGAGTGGTTTTTGGATTAATTTAGATCGGGCGATCGAGCGGCGGCAAGTGATGGAAGGTAGGCTGAAAGCTGCGGGGATGGGTCATTATCAACGGGTGCCTGGGGTTGATGGGCTGAAGAATTATGCTAGGTTGCCGCGACCGGGGGTGATGGGTTGTTGGCAGGGGCATTTGGCGGCTTTGCGGTTGGGGGCAGCAGCGGGTGGGGTGGTGCATGTGTTGGAGGATGATACTTTGTTGGGTGTTGGGACAAAGAATGTGTTGGATCCTCTGGTAGGGATGAGTGGGCGCTATGATTTGGTGCTTACTGATGTGTTGTTAGATTACTTAACTAGCCAAAGGTATTTTCGGGCTTTTTATGAGGCGGCGCGGGTGGTGAAGAAAAATGGGGTGCCAGAAAAAGTTGCTTTGGTAGATCTGAAGGGGATTTTGTTTACTTGTACAAATTCTTATTTTATTCATCCTCAGCGGATTGGGCGGGTATTGGAGATGTTAGAGCAAGAATTTCGATCGCTGAATATGCAGAACCCGGAGCCGATCGATATGGTGATTCGGCGGTTGGTGTTGGCGGGGGCGATGAAGGCGGCGGTTACTTGTCCTTTTTTGACAAGCATTGATCTGGGGTTGATGGCCGATTCTAGTATCAACGATCCGAATGCGGCGAATTTACAAAAAACTTTGTTGCTGCATAGTATTCATCGACAGGCTTTTTTCTATGGTGCAGACGATCAATCATTGGTTGCGATGGTTAATCGTCTTTTGCCGCAAGAGCAGCGAACTAAGAAATCTCAGCTTTTAGCTTTGTTACATGAGCAATTTTTGGTGGAAGAACAGCAAATATTCTAAGCCTACTTGTTATGACTCATTATTCAAGTGATGACAAGTAAGGGTGCCAAATTACACACTATTGGCTTTGAGTCTATTTTTATAGGGTAATTATACTGCTGGTGCTATCCTAGTCAAGAATAATTGAAAATTGCGCTAGACTCTAAATAGCTACAAAACCTTTGAAAATAGCACATTATGCCCATCATTCAGGTCGAAAATCTCTCCAAGATCTATAAGGTCGCCAACAAAGAAGCCGGAATCAAAGGCACCCTCAGTCACTTCTGGAAACGGCGGTACAAAAACATCCCCGCCGTCCAGAACGTTTCGTTTTCGATCGAACCCGGAGAAATTGTCGGCTTTTTAGGAGCCAACGGAGCCGGAAAAACCACCACCCTCAAAATGCTCACCGGCCTGATCCACCCCTCCAGCGGCCACCTGCGGGTAGCCGACTCCATCCCCGCCCGCCGCGAAACAGCCTTCCTCAAACAAATCACCCTGATCCTCGGCCAAAAACAACAGCTCATCTGGGATCTGCCCGCCATGGATTCTCTGCGCATCAACGCCGCCGTCTATGGCATTGATGATGGCGAATTTAATCAACGAGTCGGCGAACTCACCGAAATGCTCACCCTCAGCGGCAAACTAAACCAAGCCGTCCGCAAACTCTCCCTGGGCGAACGGATGAAAGTCGAAATCCTCGCCGCCCTTCTCCATCGCCCCCAAGTCTTATTTCTCGACGAACCCACCCTCGGCCTCGATGTCAACGCCCAAGTCAACGTCCGCAACTTTTTGCGCGAATACAACCAGCGCTACCAAGCCACCATCATGCTCACCAGCCATTACATGGCCGATATCACAGCGTTGTGCGATCGAGTACTCTTAATTCATGGTGGCAGCCTCGTCTACGACGGCATTCTCAACGACTTACTAGAGCGCTTCGCTCCCTACCGCGAAGTCAAACTCCAACTCTCCACCAGCATCACCGCCGCACAACTGGCTATCTATGGCGAAATTGTTGATCTAACCGAGTATCAGGTGCGTTTATCGATCGATCGTCGCCACCTCACCGACACCGTCGCCAAGATCCTGGCTGAGCTGCCCGTCACCGATCTAGCCATCACCGATCCACCAGTCGAAGAAATTATCGGCAAAGTGTTCGATCGAGGATCCGTAAACTAGACCATAAACATGGGTGTCTTATCTAGTCAATTGTATGAGTAACTCAAGATACATTTAGACAATTGGCTGATGGCTGCAATGAATCCAATCCTTATTATGAGGTGTAGCGATTTACTTAAAGTCACAGGTATAAATTAGTGTCATTGCGTAAAAGTGAGGTTTTGCAATCGATTTGGGAGACTGCCCCTGTGAGCCTAGAGCCAATAAAAGCAGATATTCTTGACCGTTTAAGTCTATTAACCCAAGAACTAATTGATATTTCTGGGCGCGATCAACTAGCTATCGATCCCTTTGCCGAGGTCTACAAGCGCAAAGTTGAGATTGATGAATTAACAATTTCTACTATCTTAAGAAACAAAGTGATATTGATCACTGGTGGCAGAGGATTTGTTGGCACTAATTTAATTGCTAAGCTTCAACAGTTTGGAGTCAAAAAGATTGTTGCAATAGATATCACTGCTGACCAAAATCAACTCATAGCCATTGATACTCACAATTCCGTCTCTAATACTCTCATCAATTACTACAAGTGTGATGTGCGGAACATCTCAGATCTGCGCGAAATTTTTGCTGCCGAGCAGCCGCAAATCGTTTTTCACTTGGCCGCACAGCGTTTACCAGGGCTTGCCGAAACTCAGATCTACGAAACAGTTAGCACCAATCTTTTTGGCTGTGTAAACATTATTGAATGCTGCGAAACCTATGGTGTAGAAGGCTGCATTTTTTCTTCGACCGGTAAAGCATCCCGCTACTTCACTCCAGATATCTACGCCGCTACCAAAAAAATAGCCGAATGGCTGTTCAGCGATCGAGCAAAATATAGCAACTGTCACTTTGGCATCGTGCGTTTTACCCATGTGGTAGAAAACAGCCCCATCAGCGCCGAGCTAGATGCCCGCATCGCCCAGGGATTGGTGAGTTTACACGCTCCCGATCGATATATCTACGCCCAAAACATCGAAGAATCAGTCAATCTGCTCCTGAAGTCTCTCACCACCCTGCAAGATGGCACTACCGAAATTTTATCGGTACGCGACATTGGTTGGCCAGTGAATACCCTAGATGTGGCACTGCACAAAATCTTAAAGTCTGGCAAAAATATTCCCATCTACTTCAAAGGTTTGCCAGCAGGCTACGAACGCCATGTTTTTATGGGTCAGCTAGATCTCAGTGGCAAAAGAGAAGTGTTGCCCATGCTCAACGTTTTAGAGGGTGTGCATAGTAAGGTCGATGCAGCTAGTAACACCGTAACTGCTCCGATTAGCCCTTTTGATGGAGCTGTGCTGGCGCAGACCTTGGCTCAAATTAAGCAGGCCAGTATTACCACCGATGCCGATACTCGGCAAGCAGTTATCCAAGGAGTAAAAGATATCGCTCTATCCAGCTTCTGCCTTGCTGACCCCCATTTGTTAGTAGATATTTTGAACTGGGGCACCAATCTCTGTGAGCTAGAAGCGGCTGGTGTAGATAGCAGCTATCACCAAGACACGATCAATTTATTGGTGGCTGGGATTGGTCTTTGCGATACTGTCAAGGCTCCAATTAAGCTACCATTTGGTGAGTTGTTCAATAAAAACCTTGCTAAGAATGAATCGATATTATTAATTAATTTGCAATCAGAAAGATTGCTGAGTTCGTCAGCATCACAAATTGCCGTTTAGCAGGCTTTTATTTGGGGTGTTTATTGCTCTAAAATCCAGTCAAACTGTTGATCACCAGTAACATTGTGAAGTTGTATGTCACCAATGCGCGTCATCTATGATTATCAAATATTCAATTGGCAGCAATATGGTGGTATCTCCCGCTATTTCTGTGAATTAGCAAGTCGCATCGATAGTTTCCCTGATAGCGAAGCGCGGTTTGCTGCGGGTCTTCACATCAATGGATATTTAGCAAATGACTATCAACATCTCACTATTGGCAAGCAGCGAAGTTCTAATAAATTATTCAATAGAGTAGGCAACATTATCAATCGTCAGTGGTCTGGTTACTATCTGAATGCTCAGCCCCCAGATATTTTGCACTACACCTACTATCGTCCTCAGATTGCAGTAGAAAAAAGTATTAAAGTACTAACTGTATACGATATGATCCATGAGCGATTTTCGGATTCAGCAACACAAGACAAATATCCGGTTATTCCTTTAAAAGCTGCAATGGTCGCAGGGGCAGATAGCATTATTTGTCCTTCGGAATGCAGTAAAAAAGACTTAGTAGAATTTTGTCAGATTGACCCAGCCAAAGTGACGGTGATTTATCATGGCTATGGCTTGACTGCTCCGGTTCCCATCGCACCGCCTGCTGGAATTAAGCCCTATTTGTTGGTGGTGGGTGAGCGGGGCTGGTATAAAAACTTCGATCGGCTGCTCCAGGCTTATGCTAGCAACCCAGCTTTTTGCCGCGATTTTGATCTGCGTTGTTTTGGGGCTACCTCTCTGACAGCTCCAGAACTAGCACTAATTGATCGACTGGGCTTACCCCGTGAAAGTGTTAAATGGCAAACCGGCAGCGATGCAGAGTTAGTGGGGCTGTATCAACAGGCCGCGTTGTTTGTATATCCTTCGCTATACGAAGGCTTTGGCTATCCGCCTTTGGAAGCGATGGCAGCCGGTTGTCCGGTGGCTTGTGCTAATACAAGCTGTTTCCCCGAGACGGTAGCCAATGCAGCGGAGTTGTTTGACCCTTATGAAGTGGACTCGATCGCCCAGGCAATCCAAAATGTTTTGTATGATACTGCCCGATCGACAGAGCTAGTCAAATTTGGCAAACAAAACATTCAGCGTTTTTCTTGGGATCGCTGTGCGGCAGAACATCATCAAGTTTACAAGTCACTTTTGAATTAACCCAGAATCTTTTGTAGGAATTTTTGGCGATGTTCGGGGGTGGCTCCATGGGTCAGCAGAGCTTGGCGATGCTGTTTGGTACCATAGCCCTTATGTTGATCGAGTCCATACTCTGGGTATTCTTTAGCCCACTGACAAATCAGCTCATCGCGGTAAACCTTGGCCAAAATGCTGGCAGCGGCGATCGAGACCGATCGATCATCTCCTTGAATTAAAGTTATCTGGTCAATTTGAATATTGGGCACTCGATCGCGGCCATCGACTAAGCAGATCTCTGGTTGTGTTTGCAGTCCTTGGACGGCTCGGGTCATAGCTAATAAAGTGGCACCACGAATATTTAGGGTAGCGATTTCGGTAACGGTGGCAAAACTAATTTGGTAGCTCTGGGCGACTTCTTTGATCAGCTTGGCTAAGTTGGTACGTCGATCAGCGCGGAGCTTTTTACTGTCTTTGACTCCAGCAATAATGAGTTTGGATTGAGTCGAACTAGGCAAAATAACAGCGGCTGTGACTACTGGCCCAAATAGCGCTCCGCGCCCCACTTCATCGATTCCGGCGATCAAGCTGGCTTTGATAGTGAGTTCGTAATAATTTTCGGGAGTAAGCTGTGATTTGCCCATGGGTCTTAGCTTACCAAGATTTTTGCATCATTTCGGATCTTCCGTTAACATGACAAAATCCTATGGTGATTCAGCGATGGCACGTAAACGCAGCTTTCGGCGGCAGCAGTTAGTTCAAATCAAAAATCAAGATGGCAAGTTCGAGATCCCCAATATGGGAGCTTGGCATACCTATTGGCGTGACCCTTATCATTTGTTTTTAACAATTCCATGGGTGGGCTTTGTATCGACGATTGTGGTGACTTATCTGTCGATCAATGCAGTGTTTGCACTGCTATTTTTGTTGGGAGGTAATTGTTTAGAGGGTGCCAGAGCCGGAAATTTTGCGGATTATTTCTTTTTTAGTGTGCAGACTTTGGCTTCGATCGGCTATGGTTCAATTCATCCCACCACTTTTTATGCCAACTGTATGGTGACGGCAGAATCGATCGTTAGTTTGTTACTGGTGGCGGTGGTGACTGGCTTGGCTTTTGCCCGGTTTTCCCACCCGATCGCTAAGGTGCTATTTAGTAATGAAGCGGTGATTGCGCCCTACAATGGCACACCAACCTTGATGTTTCGGATTGCCAATGAGCGCCAAAATATGATTATTGAGGCACAGCTCCAAGTGTATTTATTGGTAGATGAGATCACGAAGGAAGGTCAGTTTATGCGCCGAGTTATGGAGCTAAAAATGCTGCGCCAACGCACTCCAGCACTGAGTTTGACTTGGACAGCGATGCATTTGATCGATCGAGATAGTCCGCTGTATATTCATGATGAAGATTCGCTGGCCGCAGTTAATGCCCAAATTCAGGTATCGCTAGTAGGTATTGATGAGGCGGTTTCTTATACGATTAGTGCGCGTCACACTTACGCTAGTCATGAATTATTGTTCGATCGGCGGTTTGTCGATATTGTGGTGCCCCAACCCAATGGCGATCGGCATATCGACTATCGTCATTTTCACTCCACGATGGAGATCGATCGATACTAGTTCACCGGTTGATTCTGATTCAACCAATTTAGCAACTCTGGCAGCTCATTGAAGTCCAAGGCCGCATCAAAAAGACTTTCTAGCTTTGATATAGAAAGCGATCGAAGTTGCTGATCGACCTCTGGCTCAATCACGCCAATCCGGTGAAGAAGTACGCGTTGAACCATTTTGAGCGCAGTTCGTTCCTCTCCTTGCTCAATACCTCGTTCAATGCCTTGTTCAATACCTTGCTCCATCCAGCTAGTGACCATTTGCATAACCTGCTCCTTTTCCTGCTTTGGTTTAATTTTATCAACTTTTTCTAGAAATTCCAGTTCTTCAGTTTGGTTTAAAGCCAAATAACTGTCCACAAACCAAGATAGCAAAGCCACCCTGGCCGGATCTAGCTTCAGAGTGGTGATCGCTCTTAAGCATTCAATCTTAACTTTTGCTCTGTCTACTGGGTCAACTTTCATCTTGGCCATCAGCGCCGCCGCCACCGGATTTTTCTGTTTAAGGAAATCGCGCCAGCTAAGCTGATTAAGTTGGATGGTGAGGTAGTTAAATTCTAGGACTTTTAAATAACTGATCGTGATCAATTTCTTTGGGCATAGAGAAGATAAACGGAAAGCAAAGTTGTTTCAGTAGTTAGTTGTTATTAATTTAACTACTGAGGCTTTTCAAAAAATGGCTCAAATATATTAAGAAATGCTGAAACAAATACTGCTGCCAGTGCTGCAACAGCTCCTTGAACCGAGTCCTTAGGCGAAATGATCGGATTTCCTGGGACAGCTAATGCCCAAGTCATAAAGGCGATAGTTGATGCAACAATTCGCCACCAAGGTAGTTCTGCGGGTTGAATTCTCCAGTTTTTTTTGGAAATTGCTAACTGACGCAAAAATAGGGTGATCATTAGCAGAGGAGTTAAGCCTACAAAGAACCAATAGGTGAATTTAGGTGTCAGTCCGATAGCTTCCAGCGATTGTTGTGCTGAAACAGTTGATACATATAATGTAATCGACTCTGTTGGTATGTATTTTGTAAGACTAGATAAGAAATCACTTGGCGGTGGATTGATTCGTGCCCCACCACTGGGTGCTCCACTGCTTGATATCGCAGCGATTGGAGAGACAGGTGGAATACCACCAGCACCACCTGATTCAGAATTTACAGCTCCAACTGCAAGTGAATTAAGACTCATTATTTCCCCCTTGTTATAGTGAATTTATATGCAAGATGAGCAGTTAAACCTAAGAAATAACCATAGTACTTTTACGAAATAAATTTTGAAGCACTGAAGCTAGATCCATAATTAACCTAAGAAAAAATCGTGCCCCCAGCGTTACATATTTTCTTTTCAGCTATCCAGAAACGTTATAAAAATTAATGCTTTCACTAGCTAAACATAGCGAAAACATTACTTGTAGTATACAAGTGACTTTAGCTTAGATCCGCGACTACTCGATCAAACAACAAATACTCTCCTGTTAATAAATCATAAACAGTTAGTCGTAAACAGCGATCGGCATCCACAGTAAACTCAACTCTGATTCGATCGCTCCCTGGAAAGCCCACCGGAGTCAACGGTGCAATGTTTTCAGCCCCAGCATTTAGTAGTGCGATGGCATTAGATCCTGCTGCTAAATTACGAGTGATTAATCGATCGCCATCAAAATAAACCTCAGTGCCACTACTGTCTGATCCTAGTTCTCCCAATAACAACTCAATGCTGGGCTGATTTTCTTGGGAGGCTCCCAGTAATAGTTCTACCGGCTTACTCATCGGGTAAGGCTGACCGGCATTGATCACCCGATGCCAACTATGACAGTTTTGGCGACGATCCCAATAGCGAATGCCGTAGCTATGATATAAGAAATCAGTAACTTCTAGTCCCCGGAGAATTTCTAGGGCACCGTGGGCGATCGCCTCAAAAGGTTTGAACTGTTGAATTTTGGTTTTATCTAAGCGACTGGCAATCCATTCTTGAATTGCTGGAATCTGAGAGGTACCGCCTACGACTAATACGGCATCAACATCCTGAATATCTAGGTTTTGGCGGAGGGCTTGTTGGTTGACTGTTTCTAAGAGTTCATCAAGTCGATCAAACATCTTTTGTTGCTGTAATATTTCCAAAAATTCAGCACGAGTTAAGTTGAACTCATAAGTCTCGAAAGTTTTGTCGTCAAAAAATGCTTCGGTGGCAGTAGTTTGTAGTGACAACTGAATTTTGAGTTTTTCGGCCAAGCGCATAATCAGCGGCGTAACTCTTAGTCCTTGTTTGGCTGCAATATATTCAGCAATCCAACCATCAATATCGGTGCCGCCTAAATTTTGACCAGCTTTGGCTAATACTTTAGCAACTTGGGGCTTTTGAGCAGATTCGGTGAGGGCTTTGCCGCCAAATTTCAGCAGGAATCCTACCGGCTTGGCGGCATTGGGAGAAGTGCTGAGTTGGACAAGAGAGAAATCGATCGTGCCACCGCCAAAGTCGATCGTTAACACTGTGCCGCTGTTCAATCCGTAA
The DNA here is from genome assembly GCA_043721015.1 of Synechococcales cyanobacterium. GTDB lineage: Bacteria > Cyanobacteriota > Cyanobacteriia > Cyanobacteriales > Chamaesiphonaceae > JAAFHZ01. The sequence goes on from JAYSRP010000127.1 coordinate 9,428, forward strand.
CCCAAGGCGGCGGCAGTGGATTCATCTAACAATGAAATGCGATCGAAGGCCAAGTTTTCGCAGGTGCGGCTGAGCCAGCGCCGGTAGGTGTCGAAGCTATCTACCGGGACAGTCACAACTAAGGCATCTCGATCGGTCACATCAGCCAAAATCCCAGCCAGGAAAGCTTCGGCTACTAATTCAAAAGACAACTGCTGACCAGCAATTTCGGGCAGAAATCCCTGGAATTCTGTACCGATGCCGCGCTTAAACCCCGAGAAATAGCGCGGATCGTCTTTGAGGTCTAGCCCTTGATCAAGCACCGATCGACCCAAGATTGCTGGAGTCTGCCAATAAACTAAGCTAGGAATCAATGGAGGACTGCTGCTGGTGGATAAGCCTGGTAGATTAATGGTTTCGGCTTTGCCCGTGGCTGAATTCCAGCGGGCGATTACCGTGTTGCTAGTGCCAAAGTCGATCGAGATTGCCATGGGGAGTTCTGAAACTGTTAAAGTTAAAAAGTTGCCGAGCCTTTACGCCCATCATGATCATTGTTATCGATAATTACGACAGTTTCACCTATAACTTAGTGCAATACCTGGGGGAACTGGGGCGCGATTGGCCAGTTGCGGCGGATGTGAAGGTATTTCGCAACGATCAGATTAGTGTGGCTGAGCTGCAAGCTCTTCAGCCCGATGCTATTTTGATCTCTCCTGGCCCTGGGCGGCCAGACTCAGCCGGGATCTCGATGACGGTGATTAAAGATCTGGGTAAAACTATCCCAATTTTGGGAGTTTGCTTAGGCCACCAGAGCATTGGCGAGGTGTTTGGGGGTCAGGTGGTGCGGGCAGCAGAGCTGATGCACGGTAAGACTTCGCCGGTATATCACACCAACCAAGGGGTCTTTAAAGATATCTCTAGTCCGTTTACGGCGACCCGCTATCACAGTTTGATTGTCGATCGATCGACCTGTCCACCTGTCCTAGAAATCACCGCCTGGATTGAGGATCAAACCATTATGGGTCTGCGTCATCGGGAATATCCTTGGATTGAGGGTGTCCAGTTTCACCCCGAGAGTATTTTGACTGATGCGGGCAAAGATTTACTGCGAAATTTTCTGCGGGGGTTGGCAGGGCATCAACAGTCGATCAAGGCACTGGTTCAGTAAATGTCTTTAACTGTGATTAAAATGATTAGGTGATGGACTGTGATTATTGCTAGGGGAAAATCATAGCTCATCAATCAATCCGATAAATCACAGTTTAGATATTTTGGGGCTTACCCGATGGCTTACAGTAAAAAACTAAACCGGCTGGCATTTTCCGGCGCGAATTAGGCCAATTTTTTTGGCGATCGCCTCATCTCTGGTGGGATAAGGCCCCCATTTTTCACTGGTATTTTCAGCAAGAGCTTGATCTTCTGTAACTACACAGCTTTGATCAGGATTTTTTACAATATACCAAGTCATCGCAAATTCTCCTGTAGTGTTTTGCTCGCTAGCTGTTGAGGATTTATTGAGTCGGGGATGATGCAGACCAACGGGGATTTCATGATTAATCCATATTCAATGCCCTGAGCCACCGCCTGATAGGAAGCCTCCAAAATATTGTCAGAAACCCCGATCGTCGTCCAGCGATCAACCCCATTACTCGATTCCACTAACACCCTTGTTACCGCTGCCGTACCCGCATCACCATCCACAATCCGCACCTTATAATCAGTCAGATGAAACTGGTTGATGGCTGGGTAGAATTGGCTAAGAGCCTTGCGCAAAGCGGCATCCAAAGCTGACACTGGACCATTGCCCTTGGCAGCGGCTAAGATTTCTTGACCATCTACCGAGATTTCGATCGTCGCTAAAGAATGCTGTTTACTGGCGATCGAACAATGTACCTGGAAACCCTGAATCGTAAAAATAGTTGATCGCTGCCCCATTACTTCTCGTACCAAAAGCTCAAAGCTAGCTTCGGCTCCATCAAACTGGTAGCCCTGATGTTCTAGTTCTTTCAATTTAGCCAAAATTTCCCGACTGCGGTGATCTTCTTTGGTTAGTTCAATTCCCATGTTTTTGGCTTTAATCAACACATTACTAAGGCCAGATTGTTCCGAAATGGCAATGCGTCGCTCATTGCCTACCGATCGAGGCGGAATATGTTCGTAGGTGCGCGAATCGCGTTCTACTGCCGAAACATGGATACCGCCCTTGTGACTAAAGGCGCAGCGCCCCACAAAGGCTGCATATTCATTGGGGGCAACATTGACTATTTCGCTAACCGATCGACTTAAGGCGGTCAATCCACTCAGGTCTGGCAAGCAGTCATAATCGAGCTTGAGTTGCAGATTAGGAATTACGGAACATAGATTGGCATTGCCACAACGTTCCCCATAGCCATTAATGGTGCCTTGTACCATAGTAGCTCCGGCAGTGATGGCGGAGATCGAGTTAGCCACAGCCAATTCGCAATCATTGTGAGCATGAATACCGTATTGATATTGAGATCCAATCTTGCTCTTAACTTCCGCTACGATTCGAGAAATCTCGGTGGGCAAAGTTCCGCCATTGGTATCACAAAAAATTAGCCACTCAGCACCAGCATTCAGAGCAGTTTTGAGGGTATCCAAAGCATGTGTTGGGTTGGCTAAGTAGCCATCGAACCAATGTTCGGCATCATAAATTACGCGGCGGCCTTGAGAGACTAAGAACTCGATCGAGTCTTGAATCATCGCCAAATTCTCTTCCAAGGTAGTCTGAAGACCCGTGGTGACATGTAAATCCCAAGATTTACCAAAGATTGTCACCCATTTAGTTTCAGCCGCCAAAATTTTGGCTAGCATGGCATCGGTAGGCGCGTGGCCACCAGGGCGACGGGTGGAGCAAAATGCTACAATTTCAGCTTGTTGCAACGGTTCAGCTTGGAGGCAGCGAAAAAATTCACCGTCTTTGGGGTTAGCTCCTGGCCAGCCGCCTTCAATCCAGGGAATGCCTAATCGATCGAGCTGATGGGCAATCTTGAGTTTGTCTTGCACCGATAAGGTCAACCCCTCGCGTTGAGAGCCATCCCGGAGGGTGGTGTCATAGATTTGAATTTGCATATCCTACTCGTTCATAGATTTGTAAATTGCCACTGATGAAGGTGATTGGCCGCTGAGATAGCGGAATACCCAAAACTTGAAGACAGTATCTAAGAGTACCGGGAAGGTGGCAATAAATAGGGAGTTGAAGTTGTGGTTTTCGGCAATGCCCCAATGATCGGCCATGCCTGCTAGGACTACTTCCCAACCGTGGGGTGAATGGAAGCCTACGAAAGTATCGGTGAACAGAATAATCACAAAAACCTTAGCTGAATCGCTCAACCCAGACACCATTTCATTCATGAAACTTAGCAAGTTGGTAATTTGGCGTTTGCTGCGGGTCAAGAAAAAAACGAAAGCTGTTACCGAGAGCAGATCGGCAAACCAGTTTTTGACAGCATTGGAGCTTTGGCGGGTGAAAGATTTACGTAAGTGCGAGGCTTCTTCTTTAACTTGTTCTTCTAGCTCTTCGGCAGATACTTTGGGGATTGCTCCGGTCAGAGACTGGAATTTGATGTGTCTTTCAAAGCGCTCTAATTCTTCGAGGGCTTCTTTTTCTAGATTGCTATTGATGAAAATATTTTGCTGATGGGTGCGGGGGTAGTAATAGTCTATGATCGGACCAACTACCAAGAATTTACTCATGAAATGCACCAGTAAAGGGATCAAGATCATGGTGAGCAAAAAGCGCAGCGAGTTTTTTGTGACATCTTTAGATGCTCGAAAGGTACTGACGATTTCTTGTTCGGCAGCGGGGTTTAGATCTTGACGGATTTTTTTGAAAGTATTTACCACCGTGGCATCGATCAATAGATTATTCTTGCCGGGAGGCTTGGGCTGGTCGAAGCTGGTAAAAACTGGCTGGTTATTGACTAGTGCAGGGGTGGGAGCAGGATTGGAACTGTAGCGCTCTAAGATCCAATCAATGAATTGCAGTTTTTCGAGAACTAAGGCTTCGGTTTCGATCGCGGTGCCATAAGGGCTATCTGGAGAATCATTGCTGCGACTATCGATCGATCGACTGGTTTGAAACTCAGTGAGCCGCAGCTTGGTGATTCTGAGGTATTTTTGTAAGTCAGCACGCAGATAAGCTGGCAGCTTTGGATCGTTCTCCGCGATCTTTTGGCCGCCATTTTCGTCTTCGATCGACTGCACTTTCAAAGCTGCTTTATAAGCTTCATCTAGCGCCCGATCAGGGGTGCGAAAGAACCATTCGTTGACATCTTGCCAATAGCCAGAGAGTCCAGCAAACATAAATTTCTGAGATTAGGGATTTCTGAGATTAGGGTGTCGATTCATAATGGAGGCAGCTCGATTCAATGAGCTTAGATATTGCATTATAGTATCTTGAGAGTAAAGGAACGAATCTATGGCCACTATCCTGACTAGCACTGCATTTGCTGCCGACCATAAAGGGCTGTTAGATGCTAATAGAATTTGGTATGACGGCGAATCGCGCAGTGGTAAAACCCAGCGGTTAGTAGATGCAGCGGTGGCCTGGTTGCCGCAGCTTGACTCTCAGCAGATGCTGCTGCTAGCTGCTAATGATGAAAACAAGCAGAGCCTGCACGATCGGATTTCTTTGGCCACTGCTGGTCGCTACCCGATTCGGGTACAGACTCCTTTAGGATTTTTGCAAGAGCAGGTGCATCTTTTTTATCCTTGGATTGCCGAAGGCGGCAATTTGCCTGGAGTAACACCAATTCGGCTGCGGCCAGAGACTGAGCAGGCGTTGGCGACTCGTTTGTGGCAGCCAGATTTACAGATGCAGTCTTGGCAGTCTTTGGGGGTGAGTGAATATCGGCTGGTACGCAGACTGCTAGATTTGATGCAGTTGGCAGCTAATGGCTTGGTGGAGGTTGCCGATATTCCAGCTAAGTTGCAGCTAGCCTATGGCCAGAATGAGCTGTTTCCCTGGATGGGAGAGTTGATTGCGACTTGGCAAGCTTGGTGTTTGGAGCGGGGATTTTTGACCTATGGGTTATCCACAGATTTGTTTTGGCGGTATTTGTGGGTACATCCAGCATATCGGGCTTATTTTGCCGATCGCTATGGGGCAGTAGTGGCCGATGATGCCGATGATTATCCAGCGGTGATTTATCCAGTCCTAGAAAGCTTTCTGAATACGCCAGAATCTAAAATAGCTATTAGCTATAATCCTCATGGCCAAATCCAATTGGGTTTAAAGAGTGATCCACAACATTTACTAAAGTTGCGCCAGCGCTGTAACGAAGAGACTTTACCGCCTGTTTCGCCAGCACTACAACCAGCAGGAGATTTGTTGAATGACATCGTGACAACGGTGAACGATCCGAGCTATTGGTTGACTTTACCGCCCAACATTCAAGAGATTAGTCGGCGGACTAGAGGTGAGCTATTGCGAGCGGTGGTAGATAAAATAGCTGTGTTGATCGAATCCAACCAAATTCAAGCCCAAGATGTAGTGATTATAGTGCCCGGTTTAGATAACATCGCTCGCTATACTTTGACCGAAACTTTGACAGCGAAAGGAATTACGGTGAAAGCATTGAATGATCAGCGACCTCTATATAGTTCTCCGGCAGTGCGATCGATCCTTACGATCTTAGCCCTAAGCTTGCCAGGACTAGGGCGAACTATTGGGCGCGATCGGGTCGCCGAGATGTTGGTGGAGCTATCGAGCTATCGGCTGCCAGGAGGAGCTTTAGCACAGGCGATCGATCCAGTGCGGGCGGGGCTATTAGCCGATCATTGTTATAGTCCTAACGCCGAGCAGCCGGTGCTACAGCCGTTAGAGAGCTTTCCGCGCTGGGATCGGCTTGGTGCCAGGGCTGCGGCTAGCTATCAGCGAATCTGGGAATGGTTGCAGTCGCCGCCTACTAACGCTCTAAGCATTATGGACGAGGCGATCGGGAAGTTTTGTGAGCGGGGTGAATTGTTGTCTTTCGATCGGCTAGCGGCTTTGCGGGCTTTAATGGAAACTGCTCAGCACTATTGGCAAGTGATGCAGCGAGTTGATCAGCAAGATCCCGAATCGAGCTTAGCTGAACAATTTATTGTGTTATTACAACAGGGTACGGTAACGGCAAACCCCTATCCGACTAGTCACTTGGGCGCACCAGAGCAAGGTGTAACACTGGCAAATATTTTTCAATATCGCTCCAGCAAAAAAACGCACCGCTGGCATTTCTGGCTAGATGTGGGTTCAGAGCTATGGGCAAAGGGCGGATCTGCCTCACTCTATGGTTCTCAATGCTTTTTGCAAGATTGGGACGGTCAACCAATTAATGCTGAAACCGAAGAACTACTCGATCGACAGCGCCTAGAGCGAGTCCTACGCGACCTATTACAGCGAGTAGACGATCGCCTATACCTATGCAACAGCGACCTCGCCGTCAACGGCCAAGACCAAGTCGGCCCATTGTTAACGTTAATCAGCCGCATCACCCCGCCGAAATAACCCCCGTAGGGGCGGGTTTATCCAAAATATAGTACGCAGTACAACACCATCAAATAAAAACCCGCCCACCCCACCAGCAACCAAACGCATCACCCAATTGAACCAATTGAATTAACAAATTGCCTGGATTCGATCAAATTCATAACAATCCACAATTCACTGGATTTCAATGGTTTTATTGGATGTGATGATGATCGTCGATCGGGCGGGTTTTTATTTGATATTTTT
>JAYSRP010000128.1:0-6269 GCA_043721015.1 Synechococcales cyanobacterium
CCAGGCGATCGAAAGCTATCGCAGATCTATTTTCTTGACCCAGGCAAATGCAGCCTTCCTTGCCCTGAGACAAAATGAGACATTGTGGCAAGACGAACTTGCCGAGAGAGGTTTGTGGGATCAGACCATTGCAGATGGAGTTAAAAATTCTGATGGGATTATAAAGAGCTAATTGTGGATTAGCGCTAAAAAAGAGGGTATTAGCCCTCTTTTGATTTCTAGATAAAGATTCAACTTAACGGTTGTAATCTACCTTGCGGTAAGGAACAGAACGCTCGATGTCGATGTTCTGAGCCGAAACAGTCTGAGGTGCATTGCCGGTAGCACCAACGTTGCGAGCCATTGCCAAGAAATTAGCAGGGCTACCAGCTTTAGGCTGCTGATCTTGAGGAGTGTAGGTTTTGACAGTAGATTGCCAAATAGATTTTGGAAAGCCCAAAATTCTGCGATAGTAAGCATCGTAGCGAGGAGACTTCAAGTTAAAAGGCATTTCACCAGCATTGCGACCTGGTAATACCCGACGCAGTTGGTAAGGAAGCACATCATAGCCAAAAGCATTGATGTACTCTTTGCTGTTTAACAGAGCGTCTACAAAGCCCACAATGCCTTTGGTGGCCAAAGTGATCGACCAAGCTAACTTCTCTTCGTTGTTATAAACGTCGCGGCCAAGTGCCCGCTGGACAGTTTGTTCAACAAAGCGATAGTTGTTGTTCATGTGATAGAAACTGCGCTTGTAGGTGTCTGAGAGTAACAGACCACGGACAAAATCGCGGACAGTGATCTGACCACTGCGCAGTTGAGATTCCAAGAAACGCTCTCTGTCGCTAGCAAAAGCATGGAAGAAGAACTGACGATATCCGGCTTCGATCAAATCGTCGAGGTCGGTAGCAGAAAGAATATTTTCTGTAGAATAAATTCGAGCAGACTCATCGCCAGCTACATCTAAAGATGCAACGCGCTGGTTTTGAGAAGATGGTTTATATGCTAAAAGAGGAATTGCCACGCCTATAAAACTCCTATTTTTACTAAGTAATGTACAAATATCTACAAATCATAAGGCTTAGAGGGGTCATCATTCGGTTTAGTTTGATGAAAAATTACATAACTTAACCGAAGCCGTTTCACCAGCTAACCCAAGAGTGCCAAGAAGGGAATAGATGGCTCAGCCCCATTGGTTTCAGCAGCTTCAGTCACCCGAAACTCGGTGCAAAAAGTCGCAGTACTAAAGCCGCCAAACCGCTTGACAGTGCTAGTGCGAATCCGAAGATCGCCGCTGGGGAAAGAAAAGCGCTCAATCACGCTCATGCTGTCGTATTCTGTGATTAACACTAAAGAATTATCAGCATCCATGGAGTATTGACCAACTATTGGCACAATCTCGGCGTAGCCCCGTTCGCGCAGCAACACACCCTCACGGCCAGCTTCATCGGTGGGCACTAGTGCAAAGACCGTAGAACCATTGTGGGCTTCCTCTTCTTTATCCCAGCCCATAGAACCTTCCCAGGTCACATAGGCACCACCGATCGACTTAGACGGGTCGTAATCGTGCATCTGACAAATTTCGATCACCCGGGGGTCAGTAGCTGGCAGGTCGATCACGTGAATATCCGATTCGCCGGTTTCCGATCGCCGAAAGGCCAAGTGATGAGTAGTTCGCTGCGATTTCCAGTTACCGCTGCTTTTCTGGAAAAATTCCATAGCATTCATTGAGGGCGCGTTTGTTTGGGTGGCATTCATGTGAGGGGGGAATTTATGGACTTTTTAAGATGCTCTCTAGTTTAACGAGGAACGCGAAATATTTGCTAGAATCGATGCTCTGCTAGGGTGATTTTTCCATGCCAGCCAGACTACAGATCAAAGCAGCCGACTGTTCACCTTTGGGTCGATCGATTCTCGAATACATTGCCGATACTGGCACCAGCATGAATCGATTGGCCGAAGAATCGGGGATTCCCCAGCCCCGGCTGCGCGGTGCCTGCTTCAAAGGCACTTGCCCTACTCCCGAAACTTTGCGCAAATTGGCGCGAGCCATGGGGCGACACCACTTAGAGCTATATACCTTGGCCTATGAAGGTCGGATCGAAAAATCGCCGATCGAAGCAGCCGAAAATGCCTTAGATACTTTGATGAGAGACTTGTTTGAGACAGTCCGCGAACTGGGAATGCAGGCTCCGGCACAGTCAGTTTCTAAAGCCCAACTACAACAGGCTTTGCTGATCTTAGGGTTTACCGAAGCTGCGCCCCACAAAGAAGTAAGTTAATTTTTGAGCCAAGAAAATCATCCCTTTCCAGTCATCTGTTAGTATGTGGAAAGTCTATGTCGATCGACTGCGTCCTAACCTATGGCAGCAGTGCGAATACAGCAGTGGCGGAGAGAGCGATCCCCGCTTTTTTTGCGCCCTGTGATTTGCCATCGTCTTCATAAACTATTCGCCGTGTTTAAAATTAGTGCTTAAAATTAGTGCTTCAAACCCAGAGTCATGACCCATCCCCTAATTCCTCAAATTATCGAGCTAGCTACCCCCGTAGCGGCAGAACTAGGGCTGGAAGTAGTTAGTGCTGCCCTGTATACCCACCATCGTCCGCCTACTTTGCAAGTAGACATTCGCAACTCCAGTGGAGATACCGGGATGGCCGACTGCGAACGCATGAGTCGAGCATTGGACGAGGCTCTAGAAACTAGCCAACTGATTCCTCACGCCTACATCCTGGAAATATCCAGCCCCGGCGTACCCACCAACCTCACCACCGATCGAGAGTTTGAGGTTTTTCGGGGTTTTACGGTTTCGGTGCAGCTAGACCCACCACTCAAGGGCAAAAGTGAGTTGAAAGGCCAGCTAAAAGAGCGCAGTGAAACTGCTATCTCACTTACCCAAAAAGGTCGCACGATCGAAATCCCTCGGGATTTGGTCCAGGCAGTAGTTCTTGACACCGATTAGATACAGCCGCCACCTAAGTTCCCCTTACCCACAACTGAATATGTCAGACTCAAAAAGTAACAAAACCGTTAGCCTCCCTGGCCTGCGTAACATGATCGAAGAAATCAGCAAAGACCGCAACTTGCCGATTACTGCCGTGCAGTTAGCACTGCGCGAAGCACTGCTGAAAGGCTATGAACGCTACCGTCGTGCCCAACATTTAGACAAATTACATTTTGAGGAAGAATACTTTGATACCTTCGATGTGCAGTTGGATTTGGATGAAGAATCTTTTCAAGTAATTGCTACCAAAGTGATTGTCGAAGAGGTGATGGATAACGACCACGAAATATCGATCGCTGAAGTAAAAAAACTTTTAGGCATCGAAGAAGATGATGAAACTACCGAACTGCCGCCAGAAGTGCGGATTGGTGGGGAAGTAGATCTGGATGTCACCCCCGACCAAAAAGACTTTGGCCGCATGGCTGCCATACAGGCCAAGCAGGTCTTAGCCCAAAAACTTCGCGACCAGCAGCGCAAAATTGTCCAAGAAGAATTTGAGCATTTAGAAGGCTCGGTGATTATTGGCAAAGTGCAGCGATTTGAGCGGCAGTCAGTAATTTTGTCGGTGAGCAGTGGCTTTGGTCAGCCAGAAGTAGAAGCTGAACTGCCCCAAAAAGAACAGTTACCCAAAGACAATTACCGGATTGGTCGCCCTTTCCGAGTCTTTATGAAAAAAGTGCGTGATGGTTCCCAGCGCGGTCCACAGCTACTGGTTTCCAGAGCTGCTGCTGGTTTGGTAGTGGAACTATTTGCTACCGAGGTACCAGAAATCGAAGAAGAAATCGTCAGAATCGTGGCTGTTGCTCGGGAAGCGAATCCTCCTTACCGCCACGTAGGCCCACGCACCAAAATTGCGGTAGATACCTTAGAAGGCGATGTAGACCCAGTAGGAGCCTGCATTGGCTCGCGGGGATCGCGCATTCAGGTGGTAGTGGAAGAACTGCAAGGCGAAAAAATCGATGTAATTCGCTGGTCTCCAGATCCGGCCACCTACATTTCTAACGCCCTCAGTCCAGCCAGAATTGACGAAGTGCGCCTAGTTAACCCCGAAGGTCGTCAAGCCCATATTTTGGTCGCCGAAGATCAGCTCAGTTTGGCGATCGGCAAAGAAGGCCAAAACGTCCGATTAGCAGCTCGTTTAACTGGCTGGAAAATCGATATTAAAGATATTGCCCTCTACGATCCCGTCGCTGCCATGGCCGAAGTTCAAGTCCAAATAGATGCGGACGCAGAAGCACGAGCGGTTCAAGAGGAGGAGGATGCCTATTACGCTGACGAGGCCAATTATCCAGAGGGAAATTAAATGATCAAAAATCACCGCCGCTGCGTAAGCTGTCGGCGGGTGGCCGATCGAACTGAGTTCTGGCGAGTGGTGGCTGTTTATCCCTCCCAGAATGTTCAACTGGATGTGGGAATGGGTCGATCGGCATATCTCTGCTCCCAGCCAGCTTGCCTAACGGCAGCGCAAAAAAAGAACCGCTTGGGTCGTGCCTTGAAAGCTCCTGTAACTGCTGAAATCTATCAACAGTTGTGGAGTAGGCTCCCTGCGGGGGAAAATGGGCTATAATTGGAGCCTAGTAATCCAGATTGCTTTGTAACATCTAGGCAGTGGAATACAATTTTGGCTAGTCATAGACGCTTTGATAGCTTGAGGCGCGCTGACAGCAGTAATTTTTATAGTTTTGGATTGAGGTTGGCTTGGCTTTAAATTACTAAACATATTCGCGGTTGGCCGAGTCTCCACAGAGTCTCGATAGAATCTTTAAGAGGTTCTAAGTCGTGCCATATAGTTCCGAAATCACGCGAAATAACAAAACTTTACGCACCCCAAAAAAACTTAAATATTGCTCAGCACTACCGGAGGACACTGGATGAACAACAACAAAGTCAGAATATATGATTTGTCAAAGGAACTAAATTTGGAGAACAAAGATATCTTGTCGATTTGTGAAGGTTTAGATATTGCGGTAAAAAGCCACAGTAGTACAATTTCTGAGTCAGAAGCAGCTAAGATCAGATCTGCTGCCGAAACCTATGTGGCGACTCCTGCGCCAGCCAGAAAGCAGCCTGTTGTAGAGCGAGCCGCACCGGCACCTAAGGTGAGCAACGAGCAAAAACCCAGAATCTTACAGATTCGAAATAGCAATAATCCCCAGCCGCCCATGCGCCCAGAGCCTAGTGCCGGTGGTTTGGTTGAGCCAAACAAACCAGCTCAGCCGACCCAAACTCAAGGCAATCCCGATCGACCAGTTGCGCGTCCTGCTCCCCGCAGTGCGGAAATGAGCGGTGGCGAAGCCCCAATGAGAGCTAGCGGTGAAGCACCGAGCAGGCCACAATCTAACGCCCCAGCCCGACCAGATGGTGGCGCTGGTAGACCAATGATCAAGCCCTTGCTGAAAGCTGACCAGCCAGCAGGTGGCAGACCAGCACCAGATGGTAATCGTCCTCCTAGAAGTCCTGGTGGTGAGCGGGTCGATCGGGGTGACAGAGGCGAGCGCCGTCCACCTGCAAGGGAAGTCCCAGCAGTACCAGAACTCAACCGTCCTCAGCGCAAGGTTATTGCCGCGAAAGCACCAGCAGCGACTGGCGGCATGGGTGGCATTGACACCGATGATTCGATCGATGTAATCGATAACGTCGAGACTTTGGAACTGCGGCGGCCAGCCATGCCCAAGCAGCCCAAGAAACCCAAAGCTTGGACAAGCAAGAGCGAAGAGGAAGAAGCCGAAAATGCAGCTAAGGCTGCTAAGGCAGCAGGCAAGAACAAGCGCAAGTCGCAGCTCGTGGTCGATGACGACGATGACGACGACGATGAAGATGGCAGCGGCGAAGAGACATCAGTAGTGGTGAGCCTCTCGATCGCTCGTCCGCCCAAGCCCGAAAGCTCACATCGAATTGCAGCTCCTATCTCAGCTCCGGCTCGCAAGAAGCCCAGCAGAGGCGGCGAAGATCGGCGTAATAACGATCGACGCAAAGAAGCTAAAGCCACGATCGAACGGCCAGAAATTATTACTCTGGTGGGTAGCTTGACGGTCAGAGACTTGGCAGACATGCTGGTTGTCCCTGAAACCGAAATCGTCCGATTGCTGTTCTTTAAGGGTATTGCAGTCAGCGTCACCCAAATTCTGGATGTGGCTACAGCAACCATGGTGGCCGAAGAGCTGGAAGTAGTGGTCTTGACCCAGGCTGAAAAAGCTCCGGCCATCAAAACCACTGAAATGCTCGATGCCTCTGACTTGGCATATCTCATTCGTCGTCCGCCGGTAGTGACCATTATGGGTCACGTAG
>JAYSRP010000129.1:0-3131 GCA_043721015.1 Synechococcales cyanobacterium
GGGTAGCAACTTAAAGCGGGACAAAGACTCTAGGGATAGCATTGAAAGACCCTCATCCCCCCGCCCCTTCTCCCAAGGCGGGAGAAGGGGAGCCAGAGCGCAAAGCGAAGTCTCTTGCCTCCTCTCCCCTTGTGGGAGAGGGCTGGGGTGAGGGGTCGTCAAGGTGTCCCGGCTTAAGTTGCTACCCTAAAATCAGATACGACTGGTTACGACTCTCCCAAGTCAGAATCTTCTGATATAGCTGGGTTTTAAGGAAATAGGCAGCTTCGTAAGCTAACGATAATTGACTTTCTAGAGTGCTTTTGCGTTCATTACTGCGGGGTACAACATCAATGGCATCGTTGGAACCCCAGGCTTTGCGCAGGCCGATCGATAATATCTCCACCAAATCATGCCCCCGACAAATTTGCCAGGGATCATGGCTATTTTGTTTCTTGGCTGCAATACGTTTTTGGATACCTATGGGATCGGATAATGCTGATTTTGCGGTGGGCTGGGATTTATTTTTGACTTCAGTAATTAATTTACGTTCATCGAGATAGATAGTTTTGTCATCAATGAATTCTTTGAATTTAAGTCCGTCAAATGTCAGATTTAAGTTTTCAGATTTGGAGAGCCACAGGAAATAGCCGATCGACATGCCAGCCTCTAATAATGTTGTGCGCACATCTCGCCGAAATTCTTGCAGTTTTTCGTCTGAGGCAAAAATAGCCAAGAGTTTATCCAGAGCAGGTGACTTAAGTATCATGGGTGTCTGTCCACAGTAAGTTTGGGCTTTGATGGGTTGAGGTTTCTAGCCGATCGAAGTCGGCATCAACGATCGCTAAAACTCCGATGTGGCTGGATTTTCCAAGGCTATTTATTGTTGTAATGGCATTATCTTTTCCATCTGTTACCACAAATCGACAATGAGTATTATCCACAAAGTTGCCATAGAATATTTTGTCTGTGCGGCCTTCTACCAATAAAAAGGTACCTGAGAAAGTGCTGCGCTGTTGTCGAACTGTATTGGCATATCGATCGGCTGTAAGATTCTCTCTCATACTTCTGGTCTTTTTAGCTCTACAGTCAGATCCCAACGATCTTGAATAATATCAGGAGAGTGAGTAGCCATCAAAACCTCAGAACTCATCAACCTCAGAATTTCTCGTAAATCTTTAAGGAATTGTACTTGCCACCCCACATGCAATGATATTTCAGGTTCATCAATTAAAATTAAAGAATTAGGCTTTACTTTAAATAGTAACTCATATATTAGAACTAATTCATGCTGCTCTCCGGATGACAAGTTTGTTGGTGATAAAGTCGTTCCATTCATCGGTGAAGAATTGTGTGAAATTTTAAAAACAAACCCTTCATTTTTGTCAAAACAAATCTCTTTGTATGAAAAAGCAAATTTGCTATTGATTATTTCTCTTAGCAAATTAATTTTTTTTTCTATATCATTAAAGACTTTAAGTTTTGCTTCTACGTCATTGACGTATACTGATAAAGCACCCATAACTCCTTCGCTAATTGAATCTTGTAGATTGAACTTTGATTCTTCCTCCTTCTCTAGCAAACCAAGTCTAACAAGATGTGAGCGAGTTTCTTCAATTTTATATAATCTATCTAAAAATTGTTCAGTTGTTGAGCTTGGTGAAGATAGTTGCTGAAATAGTCTCATGGGAAAGGTTCTATCTAAAGACTGAGCAACTATGCCATATTCAACAGATTTATTTTTCATAAGCTGTGCAAGTTCGTAAGCACAAGCTGAGACAGTCATTCCTGTTAAAGATTTCCCTGAATATAATTGCGAATGATTATTGGTTGAGAAATCTAATAAACGTTGTGATTCTATAAAATGAATGTTAATATTGTCATTGATTTCCTTCAACCATTCAGGTTCATCTGATGGTTGTGTTGTTTGAATAAAACCTTCGATACCTTCTTGCATATTTCTATAATATGTACTTCCATAGAAATTGATGTTAACATCAGAAGACTTTGAATTAATAGTTATTGGCATTAATGAATCCACAATGTCAACAGATGAGCGTGTTCGTTCATCTGTTGGATTTTTGGCATTGAAAGAAGCTTTGTGCTCTCCAGATTCATTCAAATCAATAATCAGACCATCAGCTTTTTTCGAGACTTCAATTCTACTACCATTGTCAAAGTCAACTTGAAATACGTGAAAAGGTATGTCATAAAACACAGAATATCGAGCGTTAAATAATCCGTCTAGGAGCCGTAGAATAGCTGTTTTTCCGTATCCATTGGGACTATGGATAATCGTGATTCTCTCGTCCATATTCAATGGAATCACATGGTCAAAAATCCCAAACAAGCCGGTGACAGAAATTTGCTTGATTTGCATAGTCTTTGAGTACTTGAGCCTAGGCTTTACTGTCTCCTATTGTACCTGTTGGGCTTCGATTATGATTTTTGTTTGTGAAAGTCTTGCTGAGTAACATGTTCAGTGGATGAATGAGTAAGAGCCAACCAGATACACCAAAACCTCTAGCTTGTAAGATAATGATTTCTTGCCTAACCCTGAGTATTTATAGGATTTGATTGTCCGACATGAATAACAAAATAATTTATAGGTTCGGCGGTCTGCTGGGGTTAGCCATGACTTTGATCGGCTGCCAAAACCAACCCAAGACCCCACTCGTATCCCCGGATCCTATCGTAACTAACGAAAGCACAGCCCCAACCACCGCCAAATCTGCTAGCTTACCACCAGTAACCCCTGGCTGGCGGAGATTCCAGTTTACCGGCGTGACCATAGATTTTCCGCCCAATTACTTAGTGAGTAGCGCCGAAGCCAAAAATCGATGGGAAGACCTGACCGCCTTGGGCATGGAAGAACAAATGATCGCTGCCCTTTTAGAAAAATTTGTTGCTCCAGCCAAAATCTTGGCAGTTGATAAAACCACTAGCAATCACAAATTCGTCACCAACATGATGATCTCGATCGATAGCAGCAGCAAAGCAAAAAGCCTAGATAACTATGGAGCATCTGCGGCTAAAGAATTAACTACAGAATGGCAAATCCAAAAACAAAATAAGGTGGCTGAACAACTACGAATCTATGCCACCAGTAAAGATGCCGCGAAAGCAGTGAGTCTAGTGGCCTATCTGGCTAA
>JAYSRP010000130.1:0-6242 GCA_043721015.1 Synechococcales cyanobacterium
TTGCTCGACAGGGTAGTACTTATGAATTTTAGGGAAATCGAACTTTTGTCCATCAGTAAAAAATTCAAAAAGTATTTTGACAGCCGTGAAAGACTTGCATAAATGCCAATATTTTCTTAAGAAGTTTTTAGCTTGTAACCAAACATCTTCTATGGGGTTTTGTTGCAGGGGAAACGCATCAAAACTTATATTTCATGACCAATGAATTAGTCTAGCTTAGAATGCTGTTAAAGTTGAGCAAAATACAATCATTCAACAGGTTGCTGCTCATGCTTCAAAACACTAAAACTATTAGAGAGATTAGCTTTGAAGAATCTGACTTACTGAAAAGTATACAACAGTTACCAGATCCTCGTACCCGCTGGACTCAGCATTCTCTCATAGATATCGTCACCATTGCTATTATGGCCGTACTTAGTGGAGCTGATGATTGGAATGCCATTCAAGCTTATGGAGAAGCTAAACAAGAATGGCTATCAGGTTTTTTGGAATTACCCAACGGGATTCCTTCTCATGACACTTTTAATAATGTCATCAGTCGTATCCACCCTGTGGCTTTTGCTGAATGCTGTATCGGTTGGATGAGAGAAGCTGCGACTAATATCGGAGCACAGGTAATATCAATTGAGATACAACACCGGCACCAACCAATCTTGCAGCGCCAAATCACCCTTCACCGTCGGGCGCAAACTATTCGCCATCAAATCTCGCCGCCCCGCAGCCACCGCCCCCGCCACACTCTGACCCGTCACCAACTCCCGATACACCGCCCCAATAAAATGCTTCGCCGCCTCGGCATACACCGAATAAGCCATTGCTACTACCCCCTTAGCACCCAACTTCACCAACTGCCCCGCCACCGACGAAAACGCCGCCTCCCCGGCTTCCCCCGACTTACAAGCATTCAACAAAAACAGCGGCACCCGACAATTTTGCAAACTCTGAGCAATCTGCACCGCTGTTACCACCTGGGGCTGATCATTTGCCCCCTCAAACACCAATACCCCCTGTCCTCGCTCGCCAAAACTCGTCCGCATACCCGCCGCATTCGGGTCAAAATCACCATGACCATCAAAATGCACTATGTGATAAAAGCCCTTATGGCTATTCAACTCCCGCTGAAATTCCTCGAAGCTCGGTGGCCGTAGCACCTTCAAATTCACCTGGGGCAAACCATCGATCGCTGCCAACACCGATCGAGCCACCGTCTTTAAAGCAACATCGCGCTCCCCATAAGGCCGCGCAATTACCAACAGCACATTTAACCGATCACCGGGCAACTCTGGCCATTCATCCTTCACTCCCTGACCACTCAAACTCCGATACATCCCGCCCAAGCTGGGAGCCAAATAGCCTTCATCGGTGGTATACAGCAACTCCCAAGGCAAATTTAAAATACTGGGGTCATCACAAACGATCGACAAATTACAGTTATCCAACCCCGATGCCACCGCCGCCTGAAAAAACTGCCGTGCCTTGGCATCAAAAACCACTGTAAACAGCGCCTGTCCCCACGCCTGCATCTGGCCTTCGATTTTTTTGGCCTTCTCTGGTTCCAAACCATAGGGGAAGCTAAGGTAATCTTCCAAATACCAGCGCAGATCCGTTAAGGCTGCTTCGTCAAAAGGATGAGTAAAAGGGATAGGGGTACTCGATCGATCCTCTGCATTTCCCTGCCGCCAAGCAACATTAACCTTGCCATCTTTCACTTCAATCCGCAGGCGATGCTTAGTCTTTCAATTTGGTGGGTTAAGACCGATCGAGACCAATTATTTTGAATCGTTTTCTGCACATAGAACGTAGCCTCATCAATATTTTTGACCTTAGCAATGATCACCAAATTATGACCCCAGGGAATTTGGGCAACAAGTTGTTGCCCAATTGGGGAGTTGATTGACCAAAACTGAAACCATTGGCGCATATACTTCAAGTTACGGACTGAGAACCCTTGCATATCAGGGAATTCAGCCTTTAAGTCTTCGCTCATCTGGGTGAGGAATCGATCACCCCAGGTTGCCTCTTGCTGTTTCGAGACAATCAGCTCTGCCAAGTCCCAATAGAGATGCAGCAATTCTTGGTTTACCGCGATCGCCGCCTTAATTTGGGCAGACTGGATGCGTTGCTTTACATCCTGAATGAATGCTTTGTAATCACTGTTTTTAATTAAGGCACTCATAATTCAACTGTCATTCAATGATTTCAGCCGCTAGGGAAATTAATATACATCACAGACTAACATTCTGCGATTCTCCGTAAACACCATCTAAGTCAAAATCCTGGCGGCCTTCATGCCAAAAAAGGCGCTGGTTAATCCGCAGATCAAGCTGTTCACCAAAATCAACAAACCCCAAAGAGCATAAGTGCCATAGAAGCCCCATTCTGTAGACAAAAAGTCACCGCCAAAATTGTTAATGGCCAGCTCCAATCCCTTCCAAGCTAGCCAGCTCAGAGTCAAAATAGAAGCCAAAGACATCAAGCCAGCCATAACAGTGCTGCTCAAACAGGCTACCCAGGTTAAAGATGGATCTAGTTGGGTGTTCGATCGACTAAGTTCGTGCTTGACAACCAGCAACATGCCAGCCAAGGCTGCTCCGGCCACAGTGCCGATCGGGGCAATAATTGAATACCGATAGTAAGAAATAATATAGTAAGGCAGAAATCCCAAAAACTCATCAGGCTCTGGTGTCTGGGAGAAATCAATGAGGCTCACCCACCAATGCCCTAGCCAGCCCACTAGCAGCGGCGATAGCAGTTTGCCAAACAGAATGGTGGCAATGGCGATCACAAAAGAAGCCAACAACGAAGCGCAAGTGGTGGTGAAGATTGCCCAAGTCGATCTGGTGTTCCAAGCAACAACGTTACCAGCGACTATGCCGGGAGCCAGCAATATGATCAAGTAAACCAAGTTGATGAGGTGAAGTTGCAGCATAATCTAACCTAAACAAAGACCATTAATCTACAGATATTCATTATAGTATTCCGGATGACCAGCGACTTCAGTATTTTTTCATAGATAGGAGCGATTCAGCAGAGCTGACGCTGCGCGAACGATAAATATCTAGGTAATCACCAGCTATTGTGGGGCGAATCGAGGTATTTGGGGAATGCTACAATCGCTGATCTAGCTCAGGTTCAGTCTAATTTCGCCAAGTCTAGTAGTGGCCTAGATGCTTCTGTTTCCACACTACATCAAACCCTGGGCGGCTTGATGACCGATGGTATTCAAAAAATCTCTACTAGTTACGATGGCATTAGTAACCTAGCATCACAAACTTATGAGCGACTAGATGAAGTCTTTGGCAACATGGATAGTAGCGTCAAAAATATCCATTCGTCTTCGTTGGTATTCCAGCAAGCTGTGCAGGCAATGGATACCAACTTCCAAGTTATTCAAAAAGATTTTCAGGTTTCTACTAACAATTTGCAAGAAACCTTTGGCAGTATTGATCGGGCGGTGAAAGTCTTAGAATCAAATGGCCATCAATCTTCAGTGGTACTAGAAAAGATCGCCGATATCTCTGGATCGCAAAAATTGATTAGCACTCAGCAGCAATTCAGTCAGCAGTATTTTAGTGATATATTGCCTAAGTTTGACAATATTGCTAGCTCTTTCCAAGAAATATCTTTGCAAATAGCTCGTAAGAATTTGGATATGGGCGATATGACCTTACAGATGTCGGAAGCTACTGGCAAGATTAATAGCTATATCCAAAGTAAAGATCAGTCCAAGAATGAAATCACTGATCGACTCAGCGAAGCAATTAATCAACTCAACAAACTCGAAGTAGTTAGCATCAGTGGCTTTGGTGGACTAAAAGAGGCGATCGAATCATCTCAAAAAAGTAAAGATCAGTCTAAACATGAAATCAGTGATCGACTTTGTCAAGCAATTAGCCAACTAAACAAACTTGAAACAGTTAGTAATAATGGCTTTGTTGGAATAAGAGAAGCTATCGAATTATCTCGAAAAAGTGGTTTTTTCGGGTTTGGTAAATAACATGACATCCAAACGCCGCAGTGCTGACAGCGAAGAATTAAATATCTGGCCATCATTTACCGATCTGATGTCCAACGCTTTTATGATCAGTATGCTGTTGATTTTGCTCTTGGTGATTAAAATACCAACCAAAAAACAAGAACAGCCCAAAAAAGCTCCGCCAATCATTGAAATTCAAGATAGTGGGGCATACCGGTTTTTATCGGGCAGTGCCGAATCACCCGCTGAAATGACCAACTATCTAAAAACCAAACTAGTTTCTCAAATTGAGGAACAGGTTAGGGAAAACAGAATTGATGTGATTGAAATCATTGGTCATACCGATGCCCAGCCCAATGCGATTAATACCGGAAACCTAGATAGTAAAATTCAGGATGTGGCGGCAAACAAACTTCCAATCTCAACCCTGAAAGCTAGCTCTAATGCCGACCTGGGTTTAATGAGAGCTTTGACCGTAGTCAAGATTTTGAAAAATATCCAGTCTAGTTCGAGTCAACTAAAGGGTGTCAAATTCAGAGCTTACTCAGCCGGTCAGCTAATTCTCCCCCGAGATATTGAGTCCGCAGATCCACAAGATGGTCGTCGCCGTCGAATCGAAATTCGGTTTACTCGTGATGGCAAGGTGACAAAAGTAGGTTAGTTCAGCAGTTTTGGATGATCGATTCGATTTTCTGATTTATAATTGGCAGTGATGGCGCTTGAGGAAAAATTGACAATGACAACGCTACTCATTCAAACAGATCAAACCCCCTTCACGGTTAATCTTCCAGAGACTGCCCTGATGACCCATAAGCAGTTTTTTGAAAAATGATCAATCGAGTATTTTTATTGGGTAATTCTTGCCAGCCATGGTGGTGTAGGTAAAGAGCCATGTCACTTGCTGATAGCTTGGCATCTCTAAGAATTTTGGTATTAACTATTGGCATTCTCATACTCCAAAAAAAAATTGACGCGCAAAGCGCGAATATGTAAAGAGTAAGAGGGTAAAAGAGCCGAGCGTTACAAAGTCCTCGCTCGACTCACTACTCGAAACCCCACATTGAGGTTACGGAAATCAGGATTGAAGTTGCTGCGAGCAGCCGAACGACAGTAGCTAGGAGAGTAGTCCCACGAACCGCCGCGCATCACTCTATTTTTATTTTCTTCAGCATTAGAATCTATCCATGCAGAACCATCTTTTGGGGCACCTTTATAGTCACTGTGCCAATGATCTTGACACCATTCCCAAACGTTACCATGCATGTCTGATAGGCCAAAGCGGTTAGCTACTTTAAAGTAGCCTACCGGAGTCGTTTTTTCTCGAAATTCACCTAATTTTCCATCGCCATATTTTCCAGAATAAGTAGTGTTCTCGCTGATCTTCCAATCTTGAGCACAATAATTGGCCACATCAGAACTAATGGTTTTGCCAAAATGAAAAGGCGTAGTAGTGCCAGCTCGACAAGCATATTCCCATTCGGCTTCGGTGGGTAGACGATATTCTTGTTGAACATGCGCAGAAAGCCGCAGGCAAAACTCTTCGGCATCTAGCCAAGAGACTTGTTCTACCGGTAAGTCATCTCCGACAAATTTTGACGGCTGAGAATCTAAAGATCGTTTAATTTGGGGCAAGGTGGCCACCGCTGCCCACTGGGTTTGAGTAACCGGATGTCTGCCCATACAAAATGACGGCACTATTACCGGGTGTTGAGCTTCTATGAAGCCTTCCTCTTGTTCACTAGCGCCCATTTGAAAATTGCCGCCAGGAATCAGCACCATATCAATATCTACGCCTTCAATGATGGTTTGAAGAAAGTGCTGAGCTTTATAACGGCTAGGTTGCAGAGTTAGGGGCATAATTTAGGTGGGTTGTTGGGGCAACCTTTCAGCAAGCTTACTAAAATACCCCAACAGGTTTGATTTTTGGATCAGGCCGAGGCTTAATCACCGGAGTAGGTCTGGACTCTTGGGCGTACACCTAACCAATTCCCATCGGCTAGCTCTGACAAATTTAAGAGTACTCGCTCGACTCACTACTCGAAACCCCACATTGTTGTTACGGTTTTCAGGATTGTTGTTGTTGCGAGCAGCCGATCGACAGTTTCTAGGATTGTTGTTCCACGAACCGCCGCGCAGCCGCTTTTCTGCCTACCCCACATTTAGCATAATCTATAGAACCCATTTGGGATCTATTTTTGGGGTAGAATATAGTAAAAATGCCATATTCAAGCAGCTTGACTGACCAGGAATGGGAGATTATCAAGGT
>JAYSRP010000131.1:0-3113 GCA_043721015.1 Synechococcales cyanobacterium
TCCGGCTCCCCTTCTCCCGCCCTGGGAGAAGGGGCTGGGGGATGAGGGTCTTTCAATGCTATTTATGGGGTCTTTGTCCCGCTTTGAATTGATACCCCAATTTTCCATGCAAAATTTGCCACTGCCTAAAAAGCCAGTAATTATGGTTACTGGTAAGCCCCGCTTGGGTAAAACCAATTCTGGGCTGGGCATCGTCATTGTATTGACCATCACATGCTCCTGATAAATTAGATGTTATTTGGCGGCAAAAGCTTGAAACTTTCCACCTAAGCCTTCTGTAATTACTTTGGTATTAGAAATCAGCATTTTAGAATAGGTATCACCAGTACTGCCAGCTTCACCTAAACCATCGGCAAATAGTGGATCTGTAGAAACCTTTACTTTAGCCTCGGTGGCTACACTATCTAGCAACTTAGAGCTATTAGTAGCCTCAGCAAAAATAGTTGGCACGCCCGATGTTTTAATTTCGGTTACTAGTTTTTTGACTCGGGTAGGAGTAGGTTTTTCTTCGGTGCTAAGTCCTTGAAGTGCTCCTTCAATCGGAATACCATAAGCCTTACCGTAGTAGCCCAAAGCATCATGAGTGGTCACTAGCTTGCGCGACTTAGCCGGAATCGTAGAAATTCGGGTTTTAATCCAAGTATCAACCTGAGTAAGTTCGGTAGTTAGGGCTTTCGCATTGGCAGCATAAGTTGCAGCCTGCGTGGGGGCAGCTTTGCTTAGGGCCGATTCTAAGGCAGCAACTATTTTGATGCCGTTTTGAGCATCGTGCCAAACATGCGGATCTATCTCGGCTTTGCCGTCTTCAACCATTTGTAATGGCTTAGTTACCGCTACTTCATTAACAGCAACCTTGGCCGCAGTGTTTTTAGTAGCTTCGATCGCCTTGATGATTGTTGGCTCAAAGCCATGTCCGGCATAAAGTAATAGACTCGCTGTTTCGATCGCCTGTCGATTAGTAGGAGTAACTGCATAAGTATGTGGATCTGTACCTGCTGCAATTAGGCATTTTAGCTCTATTGTTTCTTTGGCAATAGCTTTTGCTAGGTTACAAATTACATCGGTAGTTGCCACTACCAAGGGTGCTTTGCCACTAGTTGCGGCTGGCGGTGATGACACACTTTCCCCAGAGGAAGGAGTTGGAGCATTGCTGCAACTGTTAATCACCAGATAGAATAGCAAGAATGGTGCCATTTTCCAATGTTTGCGACAGATGTTCTGCGCTGAGACTAAAAAATCTGTCGTTGCCATAGTTTAGTATTGACCAAAATGCAGAAATGATAATGATTATCATTCTAGTCTCAAAGGTCTTCACTGTCTAGCGAAATTTCTAAAGACTCAAGATTTTCTCCGCCAAGGCAGATCCAGAAAGAAAAGCTGATTCCACCCGATTTCCTCCACACCAATCTCCACAAAAATACAGTGGAGCCACTTTTTGACTCTTGGTTTGAGAGGTAAGAAACAATTCAGTCAAAGGATTTTGGGCAAAAGCATAGCCCCAACGATGTACTTGTAAAATCTCTGGGGCACCCAAACCGGGTGCAAAAGGTCTGGCCGAGTCCAAAAGCTGTCTTCCAATCACGGCCAGATCTGGAGCCGCAAAATATTTGGCCGCAAAATTAGCGTTGCCTTGCACCACCAATACTGGCTGCTGCGGTTCTATCTGCTTAGAACTATCTAAGCCAATCCAGCCCAGCGTTGGATGATCAATACATTGGATGCCCTGCCAAGGTAGTTGGGCGGCAGCGATTTGCTGACTTTTAGGAAAAACAGCGATCGCGGTAATCGAGGTAGTAAAAGACACCTGGCTGATCTGCTCAAGGCAATGAGCATCAGTGACATTGTGAGCGATCGCTAGTGCCTGAGCAGGCGGAACAGCAATTACAACTTGCTCCGCCATCCATTTATTATCGACAGAACTGAGCTGCCAGCCATTGTCGATCGGCGAAATCGCTGTGATGGCTTGGTTATTAATTATTTCTAGACCTTGACCTAAATATCTGGCGATCGATGTGGCTCCTAACGGCGCAGCGTAGTAAGGAGCAAATTTAGCTGGAGACCGCAAAACCCCATCTGCGCCTAATTGATGAATGCCAGTTGTCCAAACCCGCAAAATTTGCTCCTTTACTAGCTCATCTATCAATTGACCAAACGCGACTCCTTTGGGCTGAAGATAACAAACTCCATGATCGGCATGAGTGTCTGCTAAGCGCCGAGTGGCTAAACGCCCGCCCAAACCCCGAGATTTATCGAACATCACAACTCGTCGTCCGGCTTGGTGTAATTTTCGGGCACAGGTTAAACCCGCAACTCCAGCGCCGATTACTGCGATTTCAAACATTCTTGACCTCCTCAAAATACTGCATTAATCTCCAACTGATTGCCGATTAATTAGTTCGGTCACTCATAAAACCTTGAAAAACTGGGAATATTTTTAATCTAGCGAAACTGTCGATCAATTTCAGGCTCCAGTAAATCTCTGGCTCCTAGTATACGCTCTGACATATTAATAAGCAAAGCTGATGAGAGTGATACTTTTTGCGCATGACGGTTTCCTTTACATTCCTTAATTTTGCTTCTAATGTAGGGATATATAAAGACAACACCGTTTCGCAAGAAACACATTCATACCGGAATTATAAAATGACAACTATCTTACAACAGCATGAGAGCGCCAATGTATGGGATCGCTTCTGCGGATGGGTAACATCCACAGAGAACCGCCTTTATGTAGGCTGGTTCGGCGTTCTCATGATCCCAACCTTGCTTTCTGCAACTATTTGCTTCATCGTTGCTTTCATCGCAGCTCCTCCAGTAGACATTGATGGTATTCGTGAGCCTGTAGCTGGCTCCTTGATGTACGGAAACAACATCATTTCTGGCGCAGTAATTCCTTCTTCTAATGCAATCGGCCTGCACTTCTACCCAATCTGGGAAGCAGCTTCTTTAGATGAGTGGTTGTACAACGGTGGTCCTTACCAACTAGTAGTATTCCATTTTCTTATCGGAATCTTTTGCTACATGGGTCGTGAATGGGAACTTTCTTACCGTCTAGGTATGCGTCCTTGGATCTGTGTTGCTTACTCCGCTCCAGTAGCAGCAGCAACCGCAGT
>JAYSRP010000132.1:0-33943 GCA_043721015.1 Synechococcales cyanobacterium
ACCAACTTCTACTGAAACCATGGCAGCGGTGTATTCACCGCTCTCGGTAAGAGATTTAGCCAAGGTAAACATGGCTGTGGTTTTGCCTACTTGGCGAGGAGCATGAAGAATGAAATAATTCTGCTGCTGAAATAGACGGACTAGGTTTGGTAGTCGATCGCCTGTTGGCAGCATGTAATGAATATCTGGCTTACACGGCCCAGCATTATTGAACCAGCGCATAAATTTAGAGCTTGAGGTTTGTTCTAGCTTACCATCGTTCACCTGTTGCAGACACGATCGGTACTTAGCTGATTGAGATTAGCCTTAATCTAGATATTTCATTAAGTATTTTGCGTTACTTGACAAAAACAGCCCCGGAACTGTACGGTACTGATGAACTCAGAATGAAATGCAGGCCATATAAAGAAAATTTACATAACATTCATCACTTGCTAAATATGTCAAAAATTAATATTCCTTCAGATGAAATCCGTTTATTACTAGCATTGTTTCAGTTAGGAGGCCAGGACGTATCAAAAAGCCAATGGCTAAACTTATTTAAACGCAAATCAGAAAAAGTTAAAGATATGCAGCCCTTGGTAACTAGCTTAGAGCAAGGAGATTATATTAAAATCAACACTAATAAATCAATTCAGCAAGTTTCACTGCTA
The DNA here is from genome assembly GCA_043721015.1 of Synechococcales cyanobacterium. Taxonomy (GTDB): domain Bacteria; phylum Cyanobacteriota; class Cyanobacteriia; order Cyanobacteriales; family Chamaesiphonaceae; genus JAAFHZ01. Next base: position 654 of record JAYSRP010000132.1, read on the forward strand.
CTAAAAGGACAAAGCAAATTACGAGATAGTTTGATCAACAATCAATTATCTTTTTCCAGTAATGTGGTTTCAACAAAATTTGTCAAGGCTCTACTACAATGGATACAGTCTGAAAATATGAGAGTTAATATACCTGCTGATAGTCTTAACCTAGATTCATATCCAGAATTTAAACAGCAAATTATGCAAATATATGAGAAGCTAAATTCAGAGTACAAGTTTGGTGACTTAGTCCCAATTTATCACATTCGTCGCCAAGTTGGGGACGCTGTTGAGCGGCATAAATTTGACGAGTGGTTACTAGAAATGCAGGCCGACGACATCTTACAGCTTTTGGAAGGTAGTGTTGAAGACAGTGCCTCCGACAAATTAGCAGATTCTATTCGTACTCCTCTCAGTGGTCTTCGTTGCTATGCACGTAAGCTGCAATAGCAGTATCATTATTTACTCCCTTCCTCATCAAAGACTATGAATTCTGATCAATCAAACTTAGAGCAGCTAATTCTAAATAACAATCCCTTTGATCGTTCCTTAGTAGTTAGGAGTCATGACATTTGGGAGCAACACTTTCCTGATGTAGCAACTATCAATGCAACAGTTTCTAATGCGATTCTACAAGGAATATCTCAGGTTAAGCAAGGCCAAAGAGATGTATTAGGAATTGCTATTAAAGCAGAAAAAGGTTTGGGGAAAAGCCACCTATTAAGCAGAATTCGGTCTCAAGTTAAAAGTAATGGAGATAGCTTTTTCATCTACGCTAATGAACCTGATTATGATGAATTGGATGATATTAATCAACGATTCCTTAATACCGTAGCGCTGAGCATGAAGCAGATTGGTAATCATGGTGTCACCCAATGGCAAGAGTTAGCTGCTTTGATGGTTCAAGAAGCACTTTTATTGGCTGCACGCCCAGTAACAATGTCGATACCAGATATTGTCCAGCGGTTTGCCCACAAAGAAAGTGTTCAGCTCAATGAAACAAGAGTAGGAAATTTTACACAGCAGATGTGTAAAATCAAGCCTCACATCGAAGATCCTGATGTTGTCCGAGCAATCTTTTGGACACTCTGCCCAGAAAAAGCTCCTTTTGCAGTTAATTGGCTATCGGGTAAAGAATTGTCAGCTAAACAGGCAGAAGTTATGAATTTGCCCGCAAGTAGAGAAAAGAAATTGAATGCCCGATCATTAGATGTCATTATGCAAACGCTAAATCTCCTCGGAGAATATCGAGTGATCATAATCTGCTTTGATGAATTGGAGCCGAAGTCATGCAATCGCCAAGGATTAAGCACACCACAAGTTGTAGCATTATTAGCGAAAGATTTATACAGCCGCTTAAAACGGTGCGTTATTATCACCGCTTGTTTTCCAGTAACCTGGAGAGATCATTTATTAGCTATGCCAAGAGCCGAATCTGTGGTTGATCGTATTGGAGAAAAGCAGTTTGACCTCAAACCTCTTAATGGAGATGATGTTTTAAGCTTGATATCTTGCTGGTTACAAAATTTCTATACCGGATTTGATGTTCAACCACCAACACCTTATTACCCATTTCAGGAAGATCAGCTTCGATCTTTTGGTAAGGAAAAACCGGTGGTAAGAAAGGTTCTCAATTGGTGTGCGGAGAATTGGCCAGAGTCATTTGAAGTTGTTAAGCCACCAGCGTCGGTCGATCCAATTCGAAAAGTTAAGGTTGCTTACCAAGAACAAATGACTGTCTTAGCTACACAGGAAAGTGATAGTATCAATAATAGTGATAGAATTGCCGCTGCTTTAGAGCTGGCTTTCACCTCTTTAGTCGGACAGACTATTGAAGAGGTAACTATTAAAAAAATTCAGTTAATTCCTACTAAAGCTGATCAAAAGTATCTGAATTTTAAAATTGTTGGGGTAGATCGTGGCACTCCAGTGAAAATTGGTGTTGCAGTAAGACAAGAGTCTGGTGGCAGTTTTATGACTGCGGCTATGAAACGACTGACAAACTATACCAAGTTTGGTTTTACTAGAGGTTGCTTGGTGCGATCAAAGAAATTAAACCCTAAAACTGATGGTGAAAAACTTTTAAATCAGATGTTAGCTGAACAGGGTGGTGAATGGGTCGTACTAAAATTTAGCGAAGTACAGTCTTTATTAGCGATCTCACTGGTTTATGAATCCTGTGATGAATACGAAGTTTCACAAGAAGAAGTTATCACTTTCATGCAGCAGCAGGAGCTAGCAATAAACAATATGCTGATTCGAGAGATTCTTAGCGATCCATCTGGTCAAACTTCTTTAGAAGTAATCGATGAAGATATTACTTTAGAATCTTCTACTATTGTCCCTAACCAAGAAAATCTGGACTTGGAGACACTTATATAGTATGGGCATAATACTGACAAATGCTCTTTCCATTAACGACTCAGACTATAGATCTTTAATTTTAGGCAGGTTGCTCACTTGGCCGACAGATTTCTTTATGCCAGTAGGTCAGTCTTTTGTCCTAACAACTGCTCCGACTTCAGAAACTCAGCTAGTTGCTTACTGGGGGCAATGTGATCAATGTCAAACTATCGAATCTGCTGCCGATCTACTAAAACTCGGGAAGTTAACAGGCTGGAATTTAGATCCATTAGATCTTCGATTACAGGAGCAAGGATTCATATTAATTGCTTATCTAAGAATTTATCAATTAGTTCACCCCACAGAATTAACCATCCGTAAACTTGTTGGGTTTAGTCCTCTCGATCCAGTAATTATTGCAGATAATTTTAATCCTGTATTATCAGAATCTATTTTCCAGCGAAGGAAGCAGGAATTGGTGGAATTATTACCACCTCAGCATGAAGAACTACTCCAATTAGAACAACTCCTACTCGAATCAAACCACTCATTAGTTCTAAATTCTTTGTCCAGTAAAATTCATCAATTTTTAGGCTGGCATAGCTCATTTTCTTCAATGCCAGAGACAAAATTTACTTGGGTTGCCGATATTGCTGCCATTGGTAACTCCAGTGATGGCAATGGCTTTGAAAAAATTGTTCGCCAAAGTCTAGTATTTTTGGGATTTGGTAATTCGATCGATAATTATAAAGCTAGTCTTAATCCAGAGGCTACCGGTGGAGCCGGAGGGCTAGACTTTTACGGTGATACGCCTTACCAAATAGTGGGAGAATGCAAAGCTAGTAAAACAGATAAAGTACCAGACGGGACACCGGCACAATTAGTTAAGCTAGGACTCAAGATTTTGGGAGAGACCTATCATCAATGTATTAAAATTCTGATGGTGGCTGGAGAGTTAACTAATGCTGCTAATCAAACAGCTAAAGGAAATTATATGAACGTAATTCGACCCGAAACTTTGCAAAAACTTGTGCAATTACAAGCCGATTATCCTGGTGCCATCGATCTTTTAGCTCTTAAGCCCTGCCTTGCCTCTACACCATTTGGTGAGGAAGCCAATAACAAGTTAAATGTTTTTATTGAAGGTATTTTAAATAATTTACAACTGCGAGCAAATATCATAAAATTAGTAAAAGATTCCTTAAATCGATCTGGTAAGAATAGTGAGTCGGTTGAAGCTTTATACTCGATTTTCACGTACACTCAAGCAGATCAAAAACTTTCTCAGCAACAGTTTAGAGATATTTTGGTGGAATTATCTTCACCATTGACAGGCTATTTAGGTAAATTGGAAGAAGAACAATTTTATTTTTTGCGATCCTTAGATTTATCGAACAAATCCAATCTTTCTCACTTTCATACTTCTCCTTCTACATAACTGTCAAAGCAATCTTCTGTCGCCTTTCGTTATGGCTCTATGCTAATTTTGGCGGTTTGAAGGCTAAAAAAATTAGATGAAAGCATCAGCAGAAATATTAAATAGCTCACCCAATTTTTTAGCCTGAGCCTTGCTAATTTCACGCTTGCCATTGACGATCGAAGAGATTAGACCTTTGGATGGACTGAGAATACCAACTAAATCGACCTGCTTTATACCCCTAGCATCCATTAAGTGCTGCAAAAGTAGATAGGGTGGTGTTTGTGACCATTCTTGGAGAGAATAGTTCTCTTCTTCATAGTCACGAATCAGTTTAACCAAAAGTCGAAATAGAATAGTTTCTTCAAAAGTGCGAGTATGCTTTTTAGAAATAAGTCTTTCAGCAACAGCTAAAAAATGGTCGTATTCCTCTGACGTTTCAATAATTTTAGGAATGATGCGATCTTGATTTAACAAGTCTATGTAATGCTCTCGGCTAATAGTAGGAGTCATTTTTCCAGTTATCTTTACTATAATCAGCGTGGGTAAGAAAATACTTGAAATAAGCAACTTGTTCTTCGTAATCAATATCTAGAATTAAGCGATATTTGTTACCTTTAATATTGAAAACAGTGAAATTACCGACAGCTTCAGCATCTCGATAGTCTTTTTGGATATCAAGAATGTTTTGCCACGCGGACTGCTCAACTTTTTTATAAAAACTTCTGACTACTTCATCCACATCAGGGTAAGAGGCAGAGGCTTCTTTCAGTTTGCCAGCAGAAATAAGGTGCATTGGAGCTTAAAGTACTATTTCTCACTGATGCCCACCATGTTTGCATATTGAAAACTAATTGTCAAGGTCTGATATGGTGAATGAATTATAATGAATTTTTTGAAGTCTGGTAATGAATTTTTCAGATGCTGTAGAAAGCTCAATTATCTTGTCAGACCTTGACACGATCGAACTCTAAACGTTATAGTACTGACGAACTTAGTAACCTCCTTCCGTCATGGCTTCCGAATCTTTTGTCCGCATCGCCCAGCTCTGTCAGCAACTGCAAGCCGCAGGCTACGCCTACTATGTGCTCGATCAGCCAGTCATGGAAGATGCCGTATACGATCGACTCTACCGAGAACTGCAAGATTTAGAAACCGCCCACCCCGAACTGATTACCCCCGACAGCCCCACTCAACGGGTAGGAGACAAACTAAGCTCTCAATCTACCGCTGTCGCTCACCGCATTCCCTTATACAGTCTAGAGAACGCCTTTGACCTAGCAGAATTAGCTGCTTGGCAAACCGGCTGGCAAAGATCGGCAGATGCCACATCGGCAGCCTATGTCTGCGAACTAAAAATTGACGGAGCAGCCTTGGCACTCACCTACCAAAATGGCCTATTGGTCAGGGGCTGTACCCGTGGCGACGGCACCACTGGCGAAGACATTACTGCCAACATCAAAACTATTCGATCGATTCCCCTCAAACTCCAGATCGATAATCCCCCAGAGTTTGTAGAAATTCGCGGCGAGGCGTTTATGCCTTTAGCCACCTTTGATGAAATTAACGTCGATCGAGCCACTAACGGCGAATATCTATTTGCTAACCCCCGCAATGCCACCTCTGGCACCTTACGCCAGCTAGACCCCAAAATTGTGGCCAAGCGACGGCTAGACTTTTTTGGTTACACCTTGCATTGGCCAAATGATGCCGAAATTAAAATAGATACTCAGTGGGATTCGCTAGAACTCCTGAAAGAAATGGGTTTCCGGGTGAACCCCAACTGTGAATTGTGTCCAGATTTAGCAGCCGTAGGGAATTTTTATGACAAATGGCAGATCGATCGGCAAAGCCTCCCTTACCTCACCGATGGCGTGGTAGTCAAAATCAACGAAGTCTCCCTACAGCAAGAGCTGGGTTTCACCAATAAATTTCCGCGCTGGGCAGTAGCGATGAAATATCCTGCCGAAGAAGTCCCCACTAAGCTTTTAGATATCAGTGTGAATGTGGGCCGAACAGGAGCAATTACGCCTTTGGCTCACTTGGCTCCGGTGCAGCTTGGGGGAACGACAGTACAGCGGGCGACTTTGCATAACATCGATCGGATTATTCAGCTTGGTCTAAAAATCGGCGATACGGTAGTAGTTCGCAAAGCCGGTGAAATTATTCCTGAAGTAGTGCGAGTTTTACTGGAATTAAGACCAGCAGATGCCCAAGAATTTGTGATGCCTACTCACTGCCCAGTGTGCAATGAGCCAGTAGTACGCTCTAGCCTCGAAGCCGCGACTCGCTGTGTGAACCCGCGCTGTGCAGCAATTTTGAAAGGATCGATCGCCCACTGGGTCAGCCGCGAGAAAATGGATATTGATGGTATTGGCGATAAGTTAATTGAGCAGTTGGTAGATCAAGAGTTGGTGAAATCTGTAGCAGACTTGTATTTTTTGACTACGGAACAACTACAAACTTTAGAACGCATGGGCGCAAAGTCGGCAGTGAAAATTTTGGCAGCGATCGAGAAATCTAAATCTCAGCCTTGGTCAAGGGTTTTATATAGTTTAGGACTACGCCACACCGGGGCGGTAGTTGCCGAAAATATCAGCCAAAAATTCACCTCGGCGGAAACTTTGATGGCAGCAGAAGCTTCGCAAATTGAAGGGATTTTTGGAATTGGGGGCGAGATTGCTACGGCAGTAACTATGTGGTTTAAAGATCCTGAGAATTTGGCGTTGATTGATCGATTACGTGCAGCGGGCTTGAATTTAGAAGGAGTGCCGATCGCTCCTAATACTGGTATTTTCAGCGGTCAGGTATTTGTGATCACCGGCACACTGCCCAACTTACAACGCAGTGAAGCCAAAGAAATGATTCAAAAAGCTGGTGGCAAAGTAACAGATTCAGTCAGTTCTCAGACTAATTACTTGGTCGCTGGAGACAAAGCCGGTTCCAAGTTGGCTAAAGCTGAAAAGCTCTCGATACCGGTGATTGGCGAAGATGAGTTATTAAAAATGCTGGAATCAGCGTAGCTACTAAGATAATTTACTCAAAAATCACTTTACCCCCCTGCAAAGCCTGAAGCTTAATCTTCACCGGGCCAGCCGTTTTAATATCAGTCGCAGCTACCGCCTTAATATCGATCGGCTGATTATAGGCTCTAATTTGCTCAAGAAACAACAACTGTCCACTGGTGTCACCATTGGCACCTATTTCGATCGAGTCACTCAAAATGCCCCCACGCCGAGCGCGAAACTGGCAAGAGGAAAGCAATAGCTCCACCTGTTGACGCAGTCTTTGATCATTCATGGTAGTGGGATCGGCAGAATTAGAAGAGAGAATCTCACCTTTCTTGAAAACTTTTTGATTGAGAGCCGTATCGGCAAATAACTCTACATTGCTGTCTTCTGTTACATAGTTACCTGCCGAAACGAAGCGCACTACATACTGTTTACCATCTTTGATCTGCTCAATGATTTGCTGTTTCTGGGAATCACTCATCTGCACAATTTGCTGATTTTTGTTGCCGCCATTGGGTTTCATTGCTGCTAAGGCTGTTTGATTAGCCTGCTGCAACAGTTGGGACACAACTTGCTGGGCAGAGCGTTGAGGGGTGACATTCACCACATCAATAACCATCACCTGGTTGCGCAAAATTACAATGCTGCCCTGCCGAAAATTTTGATATTCTCGCTCCAGTTCACTGACTTTTTGATCGATAAAAGCCATGCGTCGCTGACGATCTTTGAGCTGACTTTCCAGTTGGTTAAACTGTCGATCGAAATCTTGCTGCTGGTTAATCACCACCGTCAACTCTTGATCTAACTGGTCAAACTGTCGCTCTTTTGCCTGTAACTGCGCTTTGTACATCTCTAGCTTTTGCTCTAGCTGCCGCCGCTGACTCTCAATTTTTTGCAGAGTGGCTGCTTGGGTTTGGAGTTGAGTCTTGAGATCTTTGACTTTGCTCTGTTGCAGCTTGACATCATTAGATAGATTGGGATTGGTTGGACTATCTTCGATCGAATCTAGGTTAATTCCTTGTTCGATCAATTTATTTAATTTGGCTGATGATCGATCGATCTCTTTGACCAGAGTAGATTTTTGTTTTTTCAGTATCCCTTGCTGAGTGCTGAAATCTTCTAACTTACGGCTGGTATCACCGGCCTCTTTTTTTAGATTATTTTTTTGGGTGCCCACCGCTTCGAGCTGTTGGCGAAGATTGGTGAGCTGCTGAGCAGTAGTCGATCGCTTAGTGAGTTCATCGCGCACTGATTGATTTACCCCCGAGAGCGCATCTTTGGCTTCGGATTGCTCAATCCGCAGAGTCTCGAGATCGCGCTGAAAGTTATTCTTTTGGCTGACAGCCTGTGCTAGTTCGGCGGTGGTGTTGCGCAGTTTATTTTGGAGACGCTGTAAATCGAAAATGCCAGTGCGCAGTTGCTCGCTAGAAGCAAATAATACGGTGAGCACCGAAGCTGAAAGCAAAGTACCAGCAGCAACAGTAACCAGGGTGGCAGTCTGGCGGGGGCGCAGTTTAAACAGGGTGAGGCGAGCTTTACCAACTTTGCTACCTATGCGGTCGCCGGACACCGCAATGATGCCGCCCAAAAATAAGACTACCCCAATTAATATGTAACCGCTGACCATAGCTAACACCACGTTCAAATCTCAGCCCAACTAGCTCAAGCTTTTTGCTGCGGCCACAGCAAAAGTTTGAGAGGAAGGCGATCGAATTGAACTGAAAAAATAATATATTAAGCTGTGAGAAGCAGATTTCCCTAAATGTTAACATGCAGTCTGGGTGAGAAAGCCGAATACTGATCAAATATAGAAAGGAATTTATGAGCTGGAGTAATAACTTTACCGTAGCCGATCGGACTTATGCCTGCTTGGCCTACTTGCTTCCCCTACTGAGTGTCTTAGGACAATTTCCCATAAGTATTCCGCCATTTTTGCAGCTCGCTTATAGTCTTAGCCTCTTGGCGATCGTGATTGCTTTGTATTTTTTTGTTTTAAAAAACCAAAAAATCTCTCGACTGATTCGCTTCAATGTGCTGCAAGCCATGCTGTTGGGAGCGGTACTCTCTCTCTGTAGAATTGTGATCGGTGCCTTGCTCATGCCCATCCCGGTGATTGGTCAGGCTGGCCTAATATTGCTGATCTTAGCTTCGGTGGCGATCGGGGGGGTATCTATTTACAGCATGGTGATCACGGCTCAGGGTAAATACACCAAAATCAGAGAACTTTCTAAGAATACCCATTTGTGGGTTGATAATATCTAGGAAAACCAGCTCAACTCTGATATAGTGAGAGATCCTTGCTTCTGCAAACCAGAAGCCGTCTAGCCCAAAAGGAGATACCTGTGAGCAATAATTACGAATTGATGTACATTCTGCGCCCCGATTTGAACGAGGAACAGTTGACCGGTGCGGTGGAAAAATATAAGCAGTTGCTAGAAGCCAATGGCGCTAGCGAAATTGAAATTCAAACCAAAGGCAAAAAGCGTTTGGCTTACCCGATCAAGAAGAACCGTGATGGTTACTACGTGCAGGTAAACTACATCAGCGCCGGTAAAGAAGTAGCTGTAGTAGAAAGAGCCATGCGCTTGAGCGAAGAAGTGATTCGCTACTTGACCATCAAGATGGATCCTCCTAAAGCAGTTGTGGAAGAAGCAGAAGCTTAATTTTTGATGTTTTTCTTAACGGATTTCTACCAGATCTCCAGTAGTCAAGAAACCTGGCAGGAATGGGTGATGGCGGGCAGCTATCTCTTCTTCCTGCTTTTTATTATCGGTGTAGTGTTTTTATCAAAGAATCGCCCCAAACCTTAAACACCCATAAATCCACCAAAAAGCCCCATCATCCAGCGCACAATTATAAAAGCACCAGCAGTCAGAAACCGACCACCCAAAATAAACAGCAGCATCAGTAGACCTTGAGCATATTGTTGTCCAGAAGAACTGTTAAGGAACTGTAAATTTGGGAAGAACTTACTAAAGACATTGAATCCATCTAATGGTGGAATCGGAATCATGTTCAACAAAAATAGACTGGCGTTAATAATCGCTCCATACGTCAGAAATGTTGGACTAAGGAACTGAATCTTTGCTGTCAGAGCAGCCACAAATAGCGCGGTTAGGGCTAAGTTGGTTAATGGTCCAGCGATCGACACCAAAAAATCGCCCCATTGACGCGATCGAAAGCGCGAAGGATTCACCGGCATCTGCCCCCAGGCAATCCCAATGACCATCAACAGCACCAGCGAAGGTACGCCCATATGCACTATCGGATTCATGGTGATATGCCCAGAGCGGCTGGGGGTGTCATCACCTTGGCTCAATGCGGCAAACCCATGACCTAACTCATGCAAACAAATCGACAAAATCGTAACCACCACCGCCTGGACATAAAAGACCGGGTTGGTGAACGCCTCCATAATGAAAAGACCCATGGATTTTAGCTCTTTAGTAAAGTTGAGTTTTAAGGAAATATCGTGAGCGTTAGAGCCGTTCACCATATCCTGCGATTTATATCATATCTCTAGAAATTGGTAAGTAGATCTATCAGCCAGCAATTTTGAAGGTTACTTTCATATAGATGGGTCTGTCCAAAACAGCACATTGAATCAGCAGATCCCAACTTAACCCACAGATATTGTAGAAATTTTTATCAAAATCTGCCGTCGATCGATTCTTTCTGTTAATTTGGTGCAAGGGCATACTAGATGTTGTCTCCTTACCCAATAATTTCTTTGGATCTATGCAGCTAAAACCAACAGCCTTCAAATTAGCCATGCTCTGGGTTACAGCCTCGGTAATGACCGCTTGCAGCAGTCCTAATGTTAGCTGCGATGATCCTAGCACCCCCGGCCAGGAAGTCTGTGGCACGGTCGCCAACAACCCGGCCACCAATCCTGGCGGTAATACCAATACCACCACGCGCACCACCGGCGGGGTGTTTATTTATCGCAGTGGTGGTTTCTATCGATCGGCGGGCAGCACCTATGTAGGCGGCAATGGTGGCAGCTCCGTAGGAGCAAAAGGGTTCAGCGGTCGCAGTGGCTTTGGTAGCACTGGCGGCGGTCGATCGGGTTTCGGTTAAGTTATGGCAGCAGATATTTTTAGTTCACCCGATCGGGATCGGTTTTTTAAGTCGATCGGCTTTCGTTGGTATGACCTACCACCCACCAACAATCCTGATGGGATTCCCACTCCCTATGCTCTCTATCATTGCCAGCAGGTAGAACGAGACGTAGTGGCCGAACTGCGGAAAGCTTCGGCGGCTGTAGGACAAGTCTTGCTAGAAACCTGGCAGATCTTGCGAGAAATGGATGATGAAGACTTAGACTATTACGGTTTTCCAGAATCTACTTGGAATATTATTCGCTGGGATGCTACGCCTCCTTGGTGTATGAGGTTGGACTGGTGTTGGAATGAGCAGACTGAGACTTATAAGGTGATTGAGGTCAATTCTCAGACTCCTAGTTTTTGGTATGAACCAACGATCGGCAATGCTTTGGTTGCTGAGCATTTTGGTTTGCAGTCAGTGGATCCCGATCCGGGATCGCTGTTGGCTAAAACTCTGCAAGTGCAGTTGCAGCATGCTGCTCAACAGTTGGGTAAGCCTTTGATTCAGTGTCAGGTGGGTTTTACGGCGCTCAATAACCCAGAAGACTTGAACACCATGAATTGGCTGAGCAGCTATCATGCTGGCAGCAAGGCTTTTCCCTTAGAACGAATGCGCTTAGATAATCAGCAGCGAGTCTATGACAGCGAGGATAATCAGCTGATCGATATTTTGATCATGTGGTATCCGCTGGAATGGCTGATTCTGGATACCGACAGTCAGGGGGAAGAACTATGGCCAGAGCTAGAAAGATTGATCTTAGATAAAAAAGTGGCTCTGATTAACTTTGGTTCGGCTTTTGCCCTGCAATCGAAAGGAGTCTTTGCTCTGATTAGAGATATGGGTGTGGGTGAATTTAGCCCCGCAGCGGCGGCAGCCATTCAAAGATATTTTCCCAAAACTGCGGTGGATGAAATCGAAATTGGGGACAGCTATTTTGCCAAGCCGATCTTTGGTCGCCAAGGTGAGGGTGCCGTAGCAGTTATTAATGGGGAAGAAGCTTATGCTGGCAACTGTGCTGATCCCTTTTATACCGAGCAGCCCTACGTTTACCAAGAGTTATTAGAATTCCCTACTACTTCTGTGGCTGGTGCTGAAATGACTGAGCTGTGGGGGGTTTGGCTATATAACGATGAAGGGCAGATGGTCGCGGATGCTCTGGGTAAAAGGTTGTCTAAGAGCAAAGTGACCGACGATGGAGCTTATTGGTGCCCGATCGGCTTTGCCGCAGGCTGATTGCCAGGTCATCGGCTGCGGCAACTGGCGAAAGCAGTGGGAGTGATAAGGCAATTGTGTCAAAATTAACAAATAGATTTGAAAAATGGCAGTGATCGATTATGCAGATTACCGTGGATGTTTCTAATAAGCGTCTTCGATCGATCACCCCATCATTTCTCTCATGGGCTTCTCGCTATCGATACAAATCGATTAGCCAAAACAATCAATATTTATCCGCTGATCCAACGACTCGTTAGTTTTCCGGCGGGAGTACTACTTGCCAGTCCAAGCCTGTAGCACTTAGGCTTGCTCAATGCCCAAACTCCAAAATTCTGCCTTAATTTGTCTGTGAACCGTTAAAATCATGATCTGGTTGAATTGAGGCACGAGTCTCTCTAACCGTGCTGACTACCTTGCCAACGCTGGAGAGCAAAATGTCGAGACCCCCAAACGTACCAATAGAAGCAGAAATAACGGCTGAGAGAAAAAATGAAGCTGAAGCTGAAATACGAGATAAGCAGAAACCGATAGACTACGACACGAAAGAATACCCAGTAGAAATACTTGTTCAAAAATATACTGATGGATTGTCTGATGATACCAATGAATTATTTATCCCGGATTATCAACGAGAAATAGCTTGGGATGATGCAAGACAGTCGAAATTTATTGAATCTGTGCTTTTAGGGTTGCCTATCCCGTATATTTTTGTAGCTGATATTCCTGATGAAGAGAATGAGGCTCGATTAGAAATTATAGATGGTACACAACGTATTCGTACTTTAGCTAAATTCCTAAGCAATGAGCTAAAGCTAGAAGACCTCGAAAAGTTGAAGAAATTGAATGATTTTAGATTCTCTGATTTACCTCTTCCTCGTCAAAGGCGCTTTAAAAGAACTACGCTACGGATGATCCAACTAACTGAAAAAGCGACTGAAGATATCCGCAGAGACATGTTTGAACGTATCAATACGGGTAGTGTTGTTTTAAATGAGATGGAAAAGCGGAGAGGGATACAGCGTGGACCCTTTCTTGAATTTATTGATCGGTTATCAGAAAATTCTAAGTTTCTCAATTTGTGTCCATTTTCAGATGCTCTTGTTAATAGACGTGAGCCACAAGAGTTTGTGTTGAGATTTTTTGCCTATCTCAATAACTATGAGAATTTCAAACGTCAAGTTAATGAGTTTCTCAATGAATATTTAGAAAAAAACAATACTGGCAGTTTTGATGGTGAAGTCATGCAAGCTGAGTTTGAATCAATGCTTGATTTTATAGAGAAGTATTTTCCGAATGGATTCCGCAAAGGTAAAAAGCACACTACAACCCCTCGAATTAGATTTGAGGCAATTGCTGTAGGTGTGGCACTTGCTTTGAAAGAGAAAAGTGACCTTGAGCCAAGTTCAGTGACATGGATTGACTCTCCAGAGTTTAAAAAGCACACTACCTCCGACGCGAGTAATTCTAAACCTAAAATAAAACATCGGATTGAGTATGTACGCGATCAACTTCTCGGTAAATTATGACTAGCCCATTGATTCAAGATTTCACTGAACGATCTAAAGAAGTGAGCAAGTATTTCATCTTCTTAAAGAATCTAGAGCAAGGAACAATTAAATTAAGTATGAATAGTAAGGGCGATAACTCAAAAATAAAAGCTATTGATCCTGAGCTATTAAAGACTTTAAAAGCAAGTGGGTTTCTGTTGCTTTACAATTTGGTAGAAGCAACTATGAGAAATGTCATCGAAGCAATTTTCGATAGACTGAGCAGCAAAGGTATCTCTTACGATCGAATCAGACCTGAGCTTAAGAAAATTGTTCTCAGAAATCTTAAAAAGCGAAATCCCGACAAAATCTTTTTGAGCATAACAACAATTTCTGTGGATATTATCACTGCTGGATTTAACAAAGAAGATTTATTCTCAGGAAATATTGATGGAAAAAAAATTAGAGAAACTGCCATTGAATATGGATTTTCTTATTCAACTAATCATGCTAAAACTGGTGATGGCAGCGATTTGTTGACTATAAAAACAAACAGAAATGATTTAGCACATGGGATTAAGTCCTTTACGGAAGTAGGACGTGATCAGACAACGGATGAGCTTCTAGAAATAAAGAACAAAGTAATCAAATACTTGAAGCAAATACTTGAAAACATTGAGACTTACCTGGAAAATGAAGAATATTTAGATACTGCTGTAGAAAACACTCCCTAGGTATAGTTTTCAACGTGTTTTAAAATGCTTTGAGCGATGACTTGACCTAGTTTGACCGGAACAGCATTACCAACGAGGCGCCCTATTTGATCAAAAATCACAGGCCTGTTAGAATCCACAAACTCATAACTTGGTGGAAAAGTTTGTAACAATGCTGCTTCTCTAAGGGATATCGCTCTATCTTGTTCAGGATGCCCAAAACGCCCATTACCAAAACCAAAGCATTGAGTTGTAATAGTTGGACTAGGCTGATCCCACTCCATTCGACCATATACTCCTGGATAGGTTTTACCACTTTTTTTTGTATGGCACTTGGCTACTAAATCTTTAGACCAGTCTCGCCAAGTACCTCCAGGTCTAGAAGCACAAATGCGCCTAAGATTTAAATCAGATAATTTACTGCATCGATGAAGACGATCTATTTTAGATATTTGCCCCGCAATTAAGGGTTCCAAATGCTCAATCGTTTTACGAACTGTTTCATACTTTCTGACATCATGTGTCGGCGGAACTAATTCGATTTTCCCGAATTTTGAAGCCAGAAGAACCAATCTTTTTCGAGCTTGAGGAACGCCATAATCTGAGCAATTAACTTCATAAGATTCAATTGAATAGTTCAAATCATTTAAAGTTTGAACAAACTCTGTGAAAACAGAATGGTGCTTTAGCTGAAGCACATTTTCCATTGAGACAATTTCTGGCTGACAATCTTGTACTAAGCGAGCAAAATCTTGCAGAAGTTTCCATTTCGATTCTTTATCATTGTAACGCCTTGCATAATTTGAGAAGGGCTGACAAGGAGCACAACCTGCTAAAACTTTAACTGCAATGTCAGAAAAATGCTGTTCTAAATCATACTTACTAACACAACCTACATTCTGTAGTATAAACTGTGCCTTGTTATTATGTTCGTATGGGAACTTACATGCTGGGTCAATATCATATCCAACTTTGACTGGAAGACCTGCTTGCTCAAACCCATAAGTTAGCCCACCAGCACCACAAAACAGATCAATGGTAGAAATGCTGACAGTCATTGGTTTTCCTTTCATTAATGCATTGTAAGCAGGCTTACAATTTTATCGTATTTTGGCAACCAACATAAGATTTTAGCTCAGAGAAATTTCAGAGCTTTCAGTCATAAGCTTCTCTGGTCTGCTACTCCAGCCGTAAATTGGGTCGATCTCATTACGTAGAATCTCTTCGTCAGAGCTTGAAGTATCGGATTGGCCATAGCTTCCTAGACCCGCAACCGCTAAGAGAAAATTTTGCTTGGGGGCTGAGGGTTCTCTGGTTGTGATGTTTTGTAGCGCAAGTATTCAACGAAGCTGACCAGTTCGGTTAGTGCTTCATCCGGTAGGGCATTGACTGCCTCAATCAAATTTTGTCGTTCTTCAGTTGCGTTAGATATGATGTGTATTGGTATTAGTTGCAACGTTTTTATTATGTACCTTTAGATTTGCGCCTACTTTGCCGCCGTTGTCGCCCCCTGGTGCATCACAGAGATTCCATTTGGGTTCAACTTGCCAGTCAGCCCAAAAGCCATGCTTGCTAAGGGGTTCGTTGTGAAAGCTGGAGCCGATCAATTTTTCTGGTACAACGATGATCGCTTGCTTAAGCCCCTGGTTCTCTAGTTTGTCTAGGGCGATGAACATCAATGCCCGACTTTTGCCGGAGGCTGGAGGCGATTTAATGAGCAGGTATTGTTCGCCGCGTTTTTGGTAGGCGCGTTCTTGCATGGGGCGCATTCCCAGGGCGTTGGGGCGGGTGGATGTACCATCTTGGGCATAGGTGACGGAAACAGCGGGGATGGCGATGGACTTGCTCATGGAGTTCAATTCTTTTGGTGAAGCTTCGGGAAAACTCGATTATAATTATCGTACATGTCATACAGGTAATACGAACGATGCTAACCGTCAGACTAGATCCTGAAACAGAACAACAGTTAGCCGAAATCCTTGCCTACGAAAAAGATATAAATCGGAGTGATTTAGTGAAACGCCTCATCAGACAGCGGTGGCTAACCCTCAACCTCAATATTCCTTTCATAGAAAGACGCGGCGGGCACCCTCAACACCTTTTGCCTGATGCCCCGCCTGATTTATCAGAACGAGTTAACCGCAAACAAGCGATCGCCGATCACCTTAAACAAAGAAATTCATGAACTATCCACCACTGAGCATCATCGACAGTGGGATTTTACTGGCTTACTATAGTGCCAACGATAAGTATCATCAGCAAGTCTCGCAATTTCTGGAGTCTTGTACTAGTCGGCTGGTGACAACCCATAGTTGTGTGACAGAAGTTATGTGGTTGCTGAGTTCTAGTTGGCAGACCCAAAATGAATTTTTACTAGATATTTCTAAAGAACTTTACGAGTGTATTCCTCTTCTTCCTCAAGACTTCATCCGTATTGCCGAACTTAATGCCCAGTATGCCGACTTACCAGGAGATTTTGCAGACTTGAGTTTAGTGGCTATCTCCGAACGATTAAACATTAGCGCGATTGCCACCCTAGACAGCGATTTTGACATCTATCGACGTTATCGAAACCAACCATTTGATCGAATATTCAGACCTTGAGCCGCGATCAATTTCAGCAAGGCGTTTTGATCTTTTTTTACGCCTTCTAGCAAGATGTCACTATCTGCCCCAACCAAAGACTAGAGCAAGATAACAACTGCACATACTTCTCTTGACGTGAATATGTCAACGTGCCTTCATATTCTTAATCACCACTGGCTCAATGGTATCAGCAGGCTCGAAACCAAAAACCCGTGAATAGAAATAGAACTCGCCTTCTATCGCCCGCTGCATATTGGTGGCTTGGCGAAAACCATGTTGTTCACCGGCAAACGGCACATAGGCCACCGGCACCAGTCGATCGTCTAAAGCCTTGACCATTGCTTCTGCCTGATTGGGCAATACCACCTTATCTTCTAAACCTTGAAAAAAGATTGTGGGACAGGCCATTTGCTCCGGAAAATTAATCGGCGATCGCTCTTTATACACCTGTGCCTCTGCCGGGTAAGTCGCTACCAACTTATCTAAATAGCGGGATTCAAACTTGTGAGTATCTCTTGCCAGTGCCTCCAAATCCCCAATGCCATAATGACTGGCACCAGCCTGAAAGACTCGATGGAAAGTTAGGGCACACAGAGTTGTGTAACCACCAGCACTACCACCAGAAATTGCTAACTGCTTCGGATTGGCCAACCCTTTGGATACCAGATACTTAGCTGCTGCAATACAATCGGCCACATCAGCAATGCCCCACTGACTGGTTAACTGCTCTTGATATGCACGGCCATAGCCGCTGCTGCCTCGGTAATTGACATCCACATAGCCAAAGCCTCGACTAGTCCAATACTGCACCTTCAAGCTAAGCTGACTGGAAGTAGCGCTAGTCGGGCCACCATGACTTTTTACTAACAAAGGTGGCTGAGTACCTACTGGAGCCTGAAATTCTGGGTTGTGGGGCGGATAGTAGAAAGCATAAGCAATCTGGCCATTTTGGGTCGGGAAAGCGATCGTTTGAGGTTGAGAGAGATAGGCAACATCAACAGTCAAAGGCTGTGGTTTCAGAACTTTAAGGTGGCCATTGGTGAGGTCTAGTTCTACTAATTCAGAGTTTTGCACTGGCGAGGCGGCAATAAAGACTGCCCGATCGCCCAAAACTCGAAGCTGCGCCACCTCAGTGTAAGGATTTATTTCTGGAGTAACCGACAGATCAATTTCGATCAGGCCATCAACTAGATCCAGACTAGCCAAATGCCAGATTCCACCTTGGGTATAGGCACAAATAATACATTCAGTACCAAAGCCATAGGTGGATTGACCAAAGACCCATTGGGGCAGACCAAATTCCACAGAGGCCGGATAAAGCGCCCGTGCAACACCATCTTTCCAGGCATACAAGTTACCCCAGCCGGTTCGATCGGATACAAAATATAAAACGTTAGCAGGCGACCACTGGGGCTGAAAAACCGCTTCTACCATACTGCCCGCTACTAACTTGGGAGCCGACAGCGAACCGTCTCGTAAAAATTTAGCAATCACTAACACTGTGCCATCCCAGGGCATGTTCGGATGATTCCAACTCAGCCAAGCTAGCGATTTACCATCGGGGCTAAGAGCCGGTGAAGCGTAAAAATCTGCCCCAGCTACGATAATCCGCAGATCTTCGGGGTTGTCTAGACTGATGCTAGCGATCGAATTAACTGCTTCTAAATCTGGCGATCTATGGTCTTCTAGGATACATATCAACCGACGACGATGAGAGTCGATCACCAAATTGGCATAGCGACGAGTGGGGGCATTGCCCTTTACTGCCGGAGAGGCTAAAGAGACGGTGCTGCCAGATTGACGATAAATACATTGGTCAGCATCGTTGCAAAAATAGATCTCGCCATTCCAGACGGTATAAGCGCCGCCGCCATATTCGTGCACCCGGTTGCGGATATTAAACCCTTCTGGAGTAACTTGGCTGGTATGTCCCTGGCCATCTTGGCGCATGATTACCATGCGGCCTTTTTCTTGGGGGCGAGACTCCAGCCAATAGGTGTCTTCACCATCTAACACCACCGAGTCTAGATTCATTTTGGCAGCGGTGACAGACGCGCCAGTGATAGGAGACTGCCAAGAGCCGTAGGGAGCAGTAATCATTAGAGTGGGTTTAAAATTTGCAGCAATTGTTAAGACACAATCAAGTTACCATTAAAACAGAAATGACATATTATAGATCTTCGACTCTGTTTAAACAGAGTGATCGAATTTTGTCATTTGCCGGTTTGTAGAGCGCTAGTTTCTAGATACCCCACCTCTTGAATCGCTGCATTAGATGATTCTCTACAGATTTTTAAGGTTTACTTATAAGTTATGCTCAATCCAAATTTAGAGCAAGTGCAGTTAACTGCCGATGATTATGCTCGTTACTCTCGCCATCTAATTTTGCCTGAAGTGGGCGTAGATGGCCAAAAACGCCTAAAGGCCGCCAGTGTGCTCTGTGTGGGCACTGGTGGCCTAGGTTCGCCCTTACTCTTGTACTTGGCCGCCGCTGGCGTGGGTCGCATTGGGATCGTAGATTTCGATATTGTCGATCACTCCAACTTGCAGCGCCAAGTCATTCATGGCACTTCTTGGGTGGGTAAACCCAAGATTGAGTCGGCCAAGAACCGGATTTTAGAAATCAATCCCCACTGCCAAGTGGATTTGTACGAAACCGCCCTCAGCTCGGAAAATGCCCTAGATATTTTGCGCCCCTACGATGTGGTGGTCGATGGCACCGATAATTTTCCCACTCGTTATTTGGTAAATGATGCCTGCGTATTGCTGGGCAAACCCAACGTCTATGGCTCTATTTTGCGCTTTGAAGGACAGGCCACTGTCTTTAACTACAAAGGTGGCTGGGAAAGAGCGGCAGCTTACGAAAGCGCCAGCACCGAAGAAAAAGCCAAGATGCGCAAAGATGGCACCGAATGGATTTATAACAGCGAATTGCCCGCACCCAACTACCGCGATCTCTACCCCGATCCACCACCACCAGGCATGGTGCCCTCCTGCGCCGAAGGCGGCGTGTTGGGAATACTCTGTGGCATTATTGGCGTAATTCAGGCCACCGAGACCATCAAAATTATTCTGGGTCAAGGACGCACTCTCAGCGGTAGATTGGTGCTGTACAACGCCTTAGAAATGAGTTTTAGAGAACTTAAGCTGCGGCCTGCTCCCGAGCGGCCAGTCATCGACAAGCTGGTAGACTATCAAGAATTCTGTGGAATCCCTCAAGCCAAAGCCGCCGAAGCAGCAGCACAAAGCGCCATGAATGAAATGACCGTGATTGAACTGAAGCAGCTCATCGACAGCGGTGCCCAAGATTACTTGCTCGTAGATGTGCGCAACCCCAACGAGTACGAAATTGCCCAGATTCCCGGAGCAGTTTTGATCCCACTACCCGATATTGAACAGGGCAGCGGAGTCGAAAAGGTCATGTCTTTGCTTGGCGACAAAAAACTCATTGTCCACTGCAAACTGGGCGGTCGATCGGCTAAGGCCATCGGCATTCTGCAAGCAGCAGGCATCACCGGCACCAATGTCCAAGGCGGCATCCAAGCCTGGAGCCAACAAGTAGACCCTAGTGTGACCCAGTACTAATAGGAAAACTACATGGGCATTGCGGTAGAAAATGTATCTAAAGACTTTGGCAGTTTCCGGGCAGTCGATCGAGTCAGCCTAGATATTGAGTCTGGAGCATTAGTTGCCCTCTTAGGTCCCTCTGGATCTGGTAAATCGACGCTATTGCGGCTGATTGCTGGCTTAGAGATGCCCGATGCGGGCAAAATTTGGCTGACTGGCACCGATGCTACCTATCAGTCGGTGCAGGAGCGCAACATTGGGTTTGTGTTTCAGCACTATGCGCTGTTTAAGCACATGACCATTCGCCAAAACATTGCTTTTGGCCTCGATATTCGTAAAAAAGATCCCCACAAAACCAAAGCTCGGGTGGAAGACTTACTAGAACTCATTCAGCTCAGCGGCTTAGGCGATCGATACCCCTCCCAGCTTTCTGGTGGCCAACGTCAGCGGGTGGCTTTAGCGCGGGCTTTGGCTGTAGAGCCACGGGTATTGTTACTAGATGAGCCTTTTGGGGCTTTGGATGCCAAAGTGCGCAAAGATTTGCGCGCCTGGTTGCGCAGACTGCATGACGAAGTACATGTAACTACAGTATTTGTAACCCACGACCAAGAAGAAGCCATGGAGGTATCTGATAAGGTCGTAGTAATGAATAAAGGAAAAATCGAACAAACCGGCACTCCAGCTCAAATTTATGATCATCCAGCTACCGCTTTTGTGATGAGCTTTATTGGCCCTGTTAACGTGCTGAACAGCAATTCTGGCATTTTTCAGAGTAATGGCTTTGACTCTAATAACCCCCAGATTTTCTTGCGACCCCAAGACATCACGATCGAGACTACTTCTGGCCATACGCCTCATAGCCCTGGAGTAGAAGCCACGGTCAATCGGATTATTCACCTTGGCTGGGAAATCCAGGTAGAGCTGATTTTGGCTAACGAAAAAGACATCATTATGGCGCACTTATCGCGGGAGCGCTTTGATGAGTTAGATTTGGAGCCACAGCAAACGGTTTACGTCAAACCCAAAGAAGCCAAGCCCAAATCTTTCCCCCTCGATTACTCTATCTAGCTAACTTATGAACTCTGGTCGTTTAATTGTGCTCACCGGTCCGAGCGGTGTCGGTAAGGGCACTTTACTTAAAGCCTTATTTCAAGCTCACCCTGAGCTATATTTGTCCATTTCTGCAACTACTCGCGCTCCCCGCGCAGGCGAAATTGAAGGCGTAAACTATTATTTCTTCGATCGACCACAGTTTGAGCAGGCTATCCAAGACGGAGAATTGTTGGAATGGGCGGAGTTTGCGGGCAACTACTATGGCACCCCGATCCAACCAGTGCGCGATCGAGTAGCAGCGGGCGGCCTGATGATTTTAGAAATTGAGCTGCTCGGGGCGCGCCAAGTAGCCAAAATATTCCCGGAAGCGCTGCGCATCTTTATTTTGCCGCCCAGCATCGAAATTTTAGAAGAGCGTTTACGCTCTCGTGCCCAAGACCCCGAGGAGGCTATTTTAGAGCGCTTGGCAGTGGCTCGATCGGAGATTGCAGCATCTGATGAATTTGATTTACAGATCGTTAATGACGATTTAGATACAGCGTTAGCCGAAATTGAAATAGCAATTTTTGGCTAGGGAATAATTTTATGCTACAATTTACCATCATCAAAATCCACCGACTCTAAAAGCAGTATTTATGTCTAATTCCTACTAGATATAAAGAAATCATTGTTCATTCTAGCCAGCATAGTTAATCTATACCTGGTTGGTGAAATATTTGAAAAATTACTTTTGGAGAAAATCATGCGCAAAAAATCATTACGCGGCTTAACGATCGGCCTTGCCACCGCCTTTACCTCTTTGATGGCTTTGACCACCTTAGAACTTACCTCCATTACCCCAGCCGCTGAAGCAGGTTGTCGGCCTACTGGCCGCTATGCTGGTGGATTGCCAGTCTTGAAATGTAGCGGTGCAAGCAAATGTCGCCCTACTGGTCGCTTTAAGCAGGTAAACGGTCGTAGGTATCGCCTGCTCCGCTGCTAGTCAGCAAAACTGGGTAGAAGGCATGGCATCTCCTTGGAGAACTAGCCTTCTGCTGGTTGAGAACGGCACTATTTAATCAGAAAATTCAGATCTGCGGTGCATTTAATTTGGAGAGTAGGTTAAAATGGTCAATCGGCTCATAAAGTCCTTCACTCCCTAGCTCCATGAATGGCCTCTCCTTCCCAGACTCCGATCGCCTCCGCGATGCAATCCTGAAGTTATATCGTAAGCAAGCAGAACTCGATCAATATTTGCTGCGCTTATTTTCGGTGATGTATGCTCCGGTCAGCCGCACCAATTTTTTGACCTGCATTAATCGGGTATTGCCCAAAGATGTTAAGGCGTTTAACGTGACCAACCTAAAGACGCATTTAGACAGATTAGTAGAGCTAGGGATGCTGGAGCAGTCTACCGGTCTTGGTCCTCAATGTCATCCGCTGCTAGCCGAAACGCTGACTCGGGAAGCGCTAGAATTAGCCGAGTTTGACCGCTTTGCTGAGGCGATTGATCGCACCATGCCAGTGCGCACTGGCTATCGAGGTGGTAGACAGTTTAGCAGCCGCAACGAGCTATTGCGCGAAGTGCGGATTGGTCTATATCGCAACGATGCAGCTTTTGTCGCTAAACAGTTACAAGATTATGAAAGCTATAGCTATGATCGCACTTTTAATTTCCCTGACTTACTCAACTCTGTTTTCAACAATCCCTTCAGCGCTGAGCATTTGAATCGGCTTTCCCCAGAGCTGTCTGAAGCCGTGCTCAACAGTATTTTTTCTGATTCGGTTTTTAAACTCACCGATACCTCCGAAGTATTGGAGTGGTTAACAAAAAACTACGAAGCCGGAAATCGCAGTGAGTTTCGCCGAAGGCTGTTAATTGCCCAGTTGTTGATGCGCGGACGAATCGCTGAAGCCAATAGCATTATTTCTACCCTAGAGCTGAGTGGCTATAGTCTGACTTATTTGGGCTGGGTGAAATTCCTGGAAGGTGATGATAAGCAGGCGATCGATTGTTTTGAGCAAGCATTAAATTCTACCCGCAAAGTTTCCGGTAAGCGCAAGGGCTTTTTTGATAACGTCGAGGGCATGATTTTTATCTTGTCTTTACTGCGAGAAGGTTCCAGTAAATCCTTGCAGCAGGCCGAAGAATATGCTGGTCAAGTAAGCAAGCAAAATGGTCACTGGTTGCAAAATAGCGCTCGCCGCCTATCTTCGGTGTTTAAACTACAGCTAGGTGATCTGAGCCAAAAAGAGCTAATTACTAATGGTGGCATTCCGGCTTTTCCTGGTGCTAACAGCTTAGAGGTGTTTATTCTATCACTCTGTTTATATTGGGCAGATAAAGATACAGCCAAAAAAGTGTTGCCCAGAATTTTAGTACCTCTGTATGAATTAGCGCTGGGCAGCGAATATAACTGGCTGGCGATCGAATGCTTAGAATTGCTCTCCCGCTTGCAGCCCCGCTACAAGATAGCCACCGAAGAGTTGCGCCAAGAAATCAAAACAGTCACAGTAGTCGATGCCATTCGCCCTCAAGAATCTTGGGAGCTAAGCCTTAATGCTCTGGTTAACTTTGGTATTACACCTGCTGCTGATCGCAAGTCGTCCCAAGCCGATCGCCGATTGGTATGGCTAATTGCCTACTATGGTTCCAATAGCTGCAATTTAGAACCCCGCGAACAAAAAATTAGCGCCAAAGGAGAATGGAGTAAGGGCAGACCGATCGCTATCAAAAGGCTGCTAAAAGCCTCGGATTTTGACTACCTGACTGAGCAAGATTTACGAATTTGTAGTGGTATCGAAAGCGAATACATGTACAGCCGCTATGGCGGTGAGACCGAATATACTTTTGGTGAAGATTCGATCGCTAACTTAGTTGGTCATCCCTTCTTGTTTTGGGCAGATTCACCGACTATTGGCGTAGAGGTTGTGGGCGGTGAGCCAGCTTTGCTGGTACAGAAGACAGCAGATGGTATTTCGATCGAGATTTCACCTCGGGCAGAAAAAGCTCAAAATATTGTAGTGGTCAAAGAAACCCCTACCAAGCTAAAAATAGTCAAAGTTACTCCCGAGTACCGCAAAATCAGTGAACTGATTGGTAAGAGCTTAGAGGTGCCTAGCGAAGCCCAAGATAGAGTATTGGCGGCGATCGAAAACATTGCCAACCTCGTCACGGTGCATTCTGATATTGGTGGCGGCGTAAGCAACGCCAAAATGGTGCCCGCAATCGCTATTCCTCACGTGCATTTATTGCCCGCCACGGCTGGTTTGAAAGCGGCATTATTAGTACGTCCTTTTGACCAGGCCGGGCCATATTTCCAGCCCGGTCTGGGTGGAGTGAGCGTAATTGTAGAAGTAGCCGGAGAAAGACTACAAACCCAGCGATCGCTCCTTAATGAACAGCAGTTGGCCGATGCGGTGATTGAAGCCTGTCCCACTCTCCAAAATTGGGAATCAAATCACAGTGAATGGTTAATTTCTGACCCCGAAGCCTGTCTAGAATTGATTTTAGAACTGCAAGAACTAGGTGATAGCGCCCCTGGCGCTGCTGACGCACGAGCAATTATCGAATGGCCAGAAGGCGAAAAAATGCGCATCAAGCAACGCGCTGGCGTAGACAGCTTTAAGATGCGGATTAACAGTCAGCAAGACTGGTTTGAAGCTAGTGGTGAACTACAGCTCAATGATGATCAGGTGCTAGATATGAAGCAGTTGATGGATTTACTATCTACCACTCCTGGGCGATTCATTCCCTTGGGCGATGGCGAATTTTTGGCACTCACTGCCACCTTCCGCAAACAGCTCGATGAACTGCGCACTTTTTCTCAAAAACAGGGTGATAACCTGCGCTTCCATCCCCTCGCCGGTTTGGCAATGCAAGACTTGTTTGAAGATATGGGAGACTTGGTTGCCGACCAAAAGTGGCAAGACCAAGTTCGTCGCCTGCAAGAATTGCCTACTTTCCAGCCCACTTTACCTTCTACCCTACAAGCCGAGCTGCGAGACTATCAGTTAGATGGCTTCCGCTGGCTATCGCAGTTAGCACATTGGGGGGTAGGAGCCTGTTTGGCTGACGATATGGGTCTGGGTAAAACCCTGCAATCTTTGGCCTTAATTCTGAACAGAGCAGCCGCCGGACCGACGTTGATCTTGGCACCTACTTCGGTATGTACCAATTGGATTGGAGAAGTGGAGAAATTTGCCCCCACTCTGCGCATCGTGCAACTCAGCGCCCTCGATCGACAAGAGACTCTAGATGGCCTACAGCCTCGTGATTTATTGGTTTGTAGCTATGGTTTGCTCCAACAAGAAGAAGTCGGCGAAATGCTGGCAAATGTCATGTGGGAAACCATTGTATTAGACGAAGCCCAGGCGATTAAAAACGCTGCTACTAAGCGATCACAAGCAGCCATGCGGCTCCAGGGTAATTTTAAACTATTAACTACGGGTACCCCGATCGAGAACCACTTGGGCGAACTATGGAATTTATTTCAGTTTATCAACCCTGGCCTGTTGGGTTCACTAGATAACTTCAACCAAAAATTTGCCAACCCGATCGAGCGACTCCAAGAACATGATGCTCGTCTGCGTCTGAAAAAACTGATTCAGCCGTTTATTTTGCGTCGGACCAAAGCTCAGGTACTAGCCGAGCTGCCTGCCCGAACTGAGATTGTGCTGCACGTGCAGCTCAGTAAAGAAGAAAAGCTGTTTTATGAAGCTCTGCGCCGGGAAGCACTCGAAAAACTCACCAACAGCGAAGCCAATGCTGGTCAAAAGCACCTACAAGTCTTGGCTGAAATTATGCGCTTACGCCGCGCCTGCTGTCATACCAAGTTGGTCAAACCAGAAATTAATCTGGCTAGCTCTAAACTAGAACTGTTTGGTGAAACTGTTACCGAATTACTCGATAACGGCCACAAAGCTCTCGTCTTTAGCCAGTTTGTCGATCATCTCAGCATTGTGCGGGCTTATTTAGACGAACAAAAAATCACCTATCAATACCTCGATGGCAGCACCCCCGCCAAGGAGCGCAAGAAGCGAGTAGATGCTTTCCAAGCCGGAGAGGGCGATGTGTTCTTAATCAGCCTCAAGGCTGGGGGCACGGGCTTAAATCTGACCGCAGCAGACTATGTAATTCACCTCGATCCTTGGTGGAACCCGGCAGTAGAAGATCAGGCTTCCGATCGGGCACACCGCATTGGGCAACTGCGCCCGGTGACTATTTATCGCTTGGTAGCTAAAGATACGATCGAAGACAAAATTGTGGCCTTGCACCAACATAAGCGAGATCTGGCCAATAGTTTGCTAGAGGGCACCGAAATGAGTGGCAGAGTTTCTACCGATGACCTGCTGAAGCTGATTCGAGATGCCTAAGTGAATTTTGGCTAACTTTGGGGGCAGACTAAAGCTGATGGCACCCGAGGATCCAAACTATGAAGATACTCACTACCGCTTTAGCCTTATTTGTGGCCTTCTTTACTGCTGCTCCTACTTTGGTGCGGGCTAATTCGCTGCCAGAAGGTCGGCTCAAGGAGATTGTGACAGAAGCCAAAACTTGGCAAGGCACACCTTATCGTTATAGTGGCGACAGCCGCAATGGTATTGACTGCTCCCATTTTGTGTTTTCGATCTATAGCAAAGCATTGCCCGGTTTTGATTACCGGATAGCGCGCGAATATCTTAGTGACCAGAATTTTGTAGAAGCAACACCACCGGCTGCTGGTGATTTAATTGTGTTTCCGGGCTATCGTGGTTCTTCTGATCATGTGGGCATCGTCACCGATCCTCAAGCTCTGAAGTTTATTGGTGCTCAAACTAGTACAGGAGTTGCCGAAACCAGCTTTGCTGCTAAGTCCTATTGGGGTAAACGCCCTTATCGGGTTATGCACTTGAAGAACTCACCAGAAAAACCAGTGGTAAAATTGCCTGTTAGCTTGCCCGAGCATCATCCACAAAAAGAATCTGTGCTGCCAAATTAGTTGCAATCACCCAAGTTTTCTAACAGCAAATGATTTTAGCATTTTGAGCAAACTGGGACTGGTAATTTATGAAAACCAAACAAAAAAGAGACCGTCGCACCCGCTTATTAAGAAAAAATGGCTCTCGTTGCTACTGGTGCCATGAAATCTTCCCCCCCCATCAGCTAACCCTCGATCATCTCAAGCCCCGCAGTCGTGGTGGCTCTAACAAACTAGAAAATCTGCGGTTAGCCTGCTTCCCCTGCAACAACCGACGCAGTGATAGTTTAGATCGCCCAAGTCGATCACCTATCGTGCAATATGTCTTTGCACCTTTGGGCAAATAATGGTGCTGTTAACAATGGGGTTTGTGTATTTGCCCTCACATCTCTGGTTTTGGGAGGCTGGATTGATCGACAAAGTCCAGCAGCTACTGTGGCTAAAATTGCTGGCGTTGCTGCTATAGTTACGATTTTAACCGATACATTTTTCTTTTAGCAACAGATCATAAAACTAAGGCTGTCTTGTATCACTAGGAATAAGCTTTGCTTACACCGGAAGTGATCGTCAGCCCTTTGTTTTTTGGGATGCAAATTTCGATGAATTGCGCTAAATTGAAAATACTTGTAACATTTACCAGTTTCATGAGTGATATCAACGATCGACTAATTCGCAGTGTGGTGCAAGGCAACCTTTCCGAAGTTCAGGCATTACTCGACCAGGGTGCAGATGCTAATACTAGTGGGGTTAAGGCGTTAGGTGGTTGCAATACTGCTTTGATGTGGGCGGCAGCAGAGGGGCATTTAGACATTGCACAGCTTCTACTTGATCGAGGTGCAGCCATCAATGTTAAAAATGCCAGTAATTATAATGCTTTGATGTATGCAGCAGAAGCTGATAAACGAGATGTGATGGCTTTATTGCTGGATAAGAATGCTGATATCAATGATCGCAATCGTCTCGAAGAAACTGTACTGATGTCGATCGCTCGCTTTGGTCAAACTGATATTGTCCAACGCCTGGTGGCAATGGGTGCCGAGATCAATGCTGTGAACAAAATCGGTGATACTGCACTATATTTGGCGATCGACAAAGGACATTCCTACACTGTCCGCGCTCTGGTTGATTTAGGCGCTAATTTAAACACTGCTAATCTTGGGGGCTGGACTCCACTAATGATGGCTGCTGCTAAGGGCGATTTAGAAACTATGACTATTTTGCTGGCTGGAGGGGCAGATGTTTCGCCTTGCAATCGTTGGGGGATGACGGCTTTAAGCGAGGCTCGACAATGTGTGCGGGCTACTGAAGCAGTAGAGATGTTGATGAGGGCTGGGGCGATCAATTAATAACTTTTGACGGTGCATCGGTCATCAATACCACATCAGCCGTTTCGATCGCTGCATCCGAACCCAATCCACCTATGGCAATTCCCACATCTGCTCTGGCAATTACCGGTGCATCGTTAATGCCATTCCCCACAAAAGCC
Source organism: Synechococcales cyanobacterium (assembly GCA_043721015.1). Taxonomy (GTDB): domain Bacteria; phylum Cyanobacteriota; class Cyanobacteriia; order Cyanobacteriales; family Chamaesiphonaceae; genus JAAFHZ01. Next base: position 29,560 of record JAYSRP010000132.1, read on the forward strand.
ACCTTGCCCTTTTTTTGGAATTCCCAGAGCAGTTTTTCAATAGCAGTGACTTTATCTTCCGGCAATAGCTCCGCTGCAAAAGCATCCACCCCCAAAGTTTTGGCAATTCATGCCAAGCTTGCAGATGGTTTGCAGTTTCAGGAATCTTGATTTGGCAAAACCCACCAAAAGCCACCCCAGCCAAAGCCGTAATATCAGCCACCGTAAAGCGATCGCTCGCAATATAAGGCTGACTCGCCAATAATTTGTCTAAGTCATTCAGGGTGGCGATCGCTTGTTCTTTCTGCTTTTCGCCCCATTCTGGAATTTGATAGGCTTCAAAGCCCAAACCAGATGTGGCATGGTGGAAGTAGTAGTGATAAATTGTCAGCGGCCTTGGGTGTCGTTGACCTCTCCCAAGCAACAACATCAGAGCATTGCTTGTTTGACGAGTTCATGGATTCTGTATCAAAAATGGCTCAAGAAAGTCTCAGGGTCTTAGAAAATCACCAACAGAGTGATACTTCTCAAAGTGAGGTAGAAAATTGGGCAAATAATTTGGATTGGAATCATAATTCTAAAACATGACAAGTTTGATCTAAGCTAGAAGCAGTTTGACCGGCCAAAGGAGAATCCTCACATGTCATTTCTGTCTAGCCTTTGGCAATTTTCTCGCCCCCACACCATCATTGGCACCACCCTCAGCGTAATCGCCCTATACCTCATTGCTATTGCCACCAACAACATTCCCATAAACACAATCCTCTCCCCAAACCACCTACAGCTAACCCTCGGCGCTTGGCTAGCCTGCATCTGTGGCAACATCTACATCGTCGGACTCAATCAGCTCTATGATATCGAGATCGATCGAGTCAATAAACCCCACCTTCCCCTAGCCAGCGGCCAATTCTCAATTAAACAGGGCAAATGGATCATCGCCATCACCGGCATCCTATCAATAGCGATCGCCGCCATCAGTAGCCCCTGGCTCCTAGCCACCGTTGTTATCAGCATTATCTTAGGCACCGCCTACTCCGCACCACCCATTAGACTCAAGCGCTTCTCCCTCATGGCAGCCTTCTGTATCTTAGTCGTGCGCGGATTTGTAGTTAATATCGGACTCTTTACCTACTTCAACCAATCCCTCACCCAAACATTATCATTTCCCCCGATTGTCTGGATCATCACCCTATTTATCTTAGTATTCACTATTGCGATCGCCATTTTTAAAGACGTACCAGATATGGCGGGCGACCAAAAATTTCAGATCCAAACCTTTACTATTAGCTGGGGCAAACCAGCTATTTTAAACATCACCCGCTGGGTAATCTCGATCGCCTATCTCAGCATGATGGCAGCAGGAATCTGGCTACTACCAGCAGTTAACACCACCTTCATTGTTGCCTTTCACGGCGTATTGCTTGGTTTGCTCTGGTGGCGAAGTCGAGATGTAGACCTAGAAGACCAAGGAGAGATCGCCAGCTTCTATCAATTTATTTGGAAACTATTTTTCCTAGAATATTTGCTATTTCCGTTAGCCTGCTTTATTCCAGTCTAGGTAAAACATGTTTAATTCTATCAATAAGCATCAAGCATTACAAACTCCCCATAGTGGTTATCATTGGGATGGCTATAGCCAGAACTTCTTTGAGGGTTGGTATTACCGTATCACGATACCTCAAATCCGCGAATCTTTCGCCTTTATGTATTCGATTGAAGATCCTAGCGGTGGATCGACCAGCGCCGGTACCGCACAAATCTTAGGAGCAGGCGAACAATATAGATATCAAGTTTTTCCGGGAGTTAATGGATTTTGGGCAAGCACAGATAACTTAGCTCTAGGACATTGGGGTGAACATGATTTAGTTGTGGCTCCACAACTGCTGTCGATCAAAGACTTCAACCAGCATGTCACCGCCGGATATCAAGCCACCGCCACCCTCAACCAAGGAATTCTGAAGATTCTTGGACAGCCAGACTGTCGTTGGTGCTATCAAATTCAGCCTATTTATGGCTGGGGAAATTCTCAATGGTTCCAACAGTCTACGGGGGGCTTATTGTCATTTTTGCCTATTTTTGAACCGGGCTGGCAAGTGCTGATGGCACATGGCTTGGCAAGCGGTTGGATTGAATGGCAAGGAAATCGCTACGAATTCACCGATGCCCCGGCTTATAGCGAAAAAAATTGGGGTCGTTCTTTTCCGCAAAAATGGTTTTGGCTCAATTGTAATTATTTCGACGGAGAACCCAATTTAGCGATCACGGCTGGGGGTGGACGAAGGCAGGTTTTGACTTGGATGGAAGAAGTGGCCATGATTGGAGTCCATTATCAAGGACAGTTCTATGAGTTTGTGCCCTGGAATGCTCAGGTTCATTGGCAAATTGATCATTGGGGCAAATGGCAAATGCAGGCCGATAACTATTTTTATCAAGTGGAGCTAACTGGCAGCACCGATTTGGCCGGAACTATGGTGCAAGTACCTACCGATCAGGGCTTAGTCTATCGCTGTCGAGATACCACTCATGGGTTACTGAGTTTGGTATTGAAAGATCGATCGGGTGAAACAATTATTTCAGCTACCAGCTCTTTGGCTGGGCTAGAGACTGGTGGACAGCTCTGGTCAAATGTTTGGACTAATTGAGATTTTTATTGTTTTCTTCTTGCTCGATCGCCTGAAATAAAGCCAAAAAATTTCCTTCGCCAAACCCCTGAACTTGTCCCCGCCGCTCAATAATTTCAAAAAAGAAGGTGGGCTGAGCAAAGATCGGCTGAGTGAAAATCTGTAATAGCAATTCCGCTGCCGCATCTGCTGGCCAATCTAACAAAACCGCTGATTTTTCTAGTTCTTGCCACTCCTGCTGAAGCAAAGGAAAGTTATTAATTAGTTGCGTTCGCGTAGCGTTCCCGAAAGAGAATCGGTCTCGCAAATTGCTGTAATAAGTTGATGGAATTGGTAAAAACTCCAAATTCTGTGTGCGCATTTGAGCTACAGACTGAAAAATATTCTGCGCCTGCAAAGCAACATGTTGAATGCCAGCACCGCCATTTTTTTCTAAAAAAGTTTGAATCTGCGAAGTAGCGGTACTAGGCTCATTAATATTGAACTGCACTTGGCCACTCTCATCAATCAAGGCTTTGCTATACAAACCAGAATAATTGGTCTGAATCTCAAAAGACTGCTGTACCCGAAAACCAAAGAGATCTTGATACCACTGGGTCGCAGCGGCTAGTTGATATCGATCGACATTTAAAACAACGTGATCAATATCTACAAAAGCATTTTTCTGGAGAGCAGCGTTAACTGGAGAGCCATTGAACTGCTGAGCATCAGCGGCAATCAGGGTATGTTGATAGTCTCCCCAGCCTTGAATGGTGATTTGAGGAGAATCTCGGCCATGTAAATCATCGGTAATTACTTTGATATTTAGCTGATCGATCCTCGCCAACATCAATCCGAGATCCTCCACCACAAAAGCCACATCAGCCACTCCGGCTGGATGATGGGCAAGATAAGCGGCCACCGGACTTGTTCGATCGATTGCCGAGGACACCCGAAAAGAAATCTGACCACTACTCACGACTTCAGTATGAGTATGGTCACTAATTTGCTGATTAGTAGATTGAAAACCCATTTTTTGGATCAACCAATCGCTGGTTTGCACAGCATCTTCGACGTAAAAATGGATGTGATCGATTTTCATAGCACCTGCTTGAAATAACAGTTCTCAATAGTTCTCGGCAGATTTTACTTAGTAGCAGTGATCAAGCCAAATTTTATCAGGCCACGTTCATAGCCCTGACTCATTAACTTTAGCGAAAGTGCCGCTTGGATGGTCTTCCAACCAGCCTTGAAAAGTCCCAAAACAGCCTGAGGAGTGATGCTGGAGTCAATTACCACATCCCAAAAAGGCGCGACTGCTACCGACCAATCAGCCGATCGCATCCCCTGAAATCCACATTTGGTCACAATCTCTTCGTAGTCGGGCAGCGAAATTACGTAGGGCAGACAATAGACATCATAAATTTTCTTTAGATGCTTAGTTTCAGCCGCAGTCAAAGCTCCTGCTTGGCCTTCGGTAGAACGATGACACCAAGTAGCTAAAATCATCCGTCCACCGGGCTTCAGGACTCGATAACACTCTTGCAGAAACTTGTTTTTGTCTGGCATGTGCTCCCCGCTTTCCAACGTCCAGACCAAATCGAAACTGTTGTCTGGGTAAGGAATATCGAGAGCATTGGCTACTTTGAAAGTAGCTTTTTCACTCAGACCCATTGCTGCTGCTCTCTCTTGAGCACGGTTAGCCTGCACCGGAGAAAGAGTGATACCTACAACTTCACCACGTAACTTTTCTGCTAAGTATAAACTACTACCACCAATCCCACAGCCAATATCAATAATTTTGG
>JAYSRP010000133.1:0-16000 GCA_043721015.1 Synechococcales cyanobacterium
CCTTAGCCAGCGGCATTGCTCATGACCTAAATAACATGCTGACTCCCATCATTGGCGTGGCGCAATTGCTGCCCAGGAAGTTCCCTAATCTGGATAACCAGACTAAGCGCTTGCTGCAAATATTAGATGAGAGCGCCCATCGTGGAGCCAATTTGGTCAAACAAATTCTTTCTTTTTCTAGCGGTGTAGAGGGAAAGCCTACCGATACTCAAGTTAGTGATTTGTTATTAGAAATCCAAAAAATCATCCAGCAAACCTTTCCTAAAAACATTGAACTATCGATCGATCTGCCTGCCGATCTATGGCTAATTGCTGCTGATGCCACACTGCTGCACCAGGTGTTTATGAACCTCTGTGTCAATGCTCGTGATGCTATGCCTGAAGGCGGCAATCTGACAATTACCGCTGAAAATGTAGTAATTGATGAAAACTATGCCCACATGCACTTAGATGCTCAGGCGGGGTCTTACTTGGTAGTGACGGTTACGGATACTGGCACCGGCATATCACCAAAAATTCTTGGCAGCATTTTTGATCCTTTTTTCACTACCAAAGAAATCGGTAAAGGCACCGGATTGGGGCTATCAACAGCTATCGGAATTGTGAAAAGCCATCATGGCTTTATTGATGTTTTTAGTGAAGTAGAAAGTGGTACTAGGTTTAAGGTTTTTTTGCCCGCTATAGATATAGTAACTATAGAAGCGATCGATACTGATGCCGACAGTACAACTGTTGAATCTAAACTGCCCATGGGACAAAGTGAATTGATTTTGGTGGTAGATGATGAAGTTGCAGTTCAAGAAATTACTCAGGTCACGCTAGAAGTTCATGGCTATCGGGTACTTACAGCCAATGATGGCATCGAGGCGATCGCTATATATGCCGAGCACAAGCATGAAATCAGCGTGATATTACTCGATATGATGATGCCATCGTTAGATTCGGCCACTACTATTCGCACTTTACGAAAACTTAATCCTCAAGTACAAATTATTGCGATGAGTGGCTTGGCCACTAATGAGGCGATCACTCGCACCATGGGTGAATGTGTCAAAGCCTTTTTAGCCAAGCCTTTTGCAGCAGATGAATTGCTGAGCTTGCTACCGAGTCTATGCAAGGCTCGCAGCTAAGTTAGAGCAGATGCTCTAAATCGACGTTCTCCTTAATTTTATTTAGTACTCCTTTGATTTCTTGAGTCCGGCTTTTATCAACCACCAGTGTCACATTGCCATCTCGCACTACCACCACATTATCTAGTCCGATTGTCACAATTACATCATCGCTACTGCTGGAATATAAAATTGCTCCGGAAGTATCTAACCCAATATGCTGTGCCAGCTCCACATTGGGGTTATGAGCCTCATCGCCTTTTAAGAGCCGCTCGATCGCATTCCAATCGCCTAAGTCATCCCAGCCAAAACTTACTGGCAGCACATAGGCTAAATCAGTTTTTTCCATCAGCGCATAGTCCACGCTTTGCTTCGGTAAAGTGGGATAAGCCTCAACACCATAGGCTACCAAAGGCTGCATAATCTCTGGCGCATAGATCTTCATTTGATCTAACAAGGTCTGGGCAGTGAAAATAAACATGCCACTGTTCCAAGTATAGTTACCTAGTTTGATGAATTCTTCCGCTTGGTCTCGATCGGGTTTTTCGGTAAACCGGCTGACTTTAAATGCCTGATGCCCCAAAAAGTCCCCAGCCTTTTCGCCTTCTTGGATATAACCATAGCCAGTGGCGGCAAAATCGGGAGCAATGCCCAAAGTAACGATCGAAGGAATCTGGCTAGCCAAAGCAGCCGCCGAGGTGAGAGTTCGATCGAATTCCAATGGGTCAGCAATATAGTGATCTGCCGGAAAAAAGCCCACGGTAGCCTGATTGCCATAGCGCGCTGCCACCATTAATGTCGCCCAAGCCACTGCTGCTGCGGTATCCCGACCTTCTGGCTCTACCAATAAGTTGGCAATGGGCAATTCTGGGAGCTGATCTTTAACTCCTTGCTCCAACTGCGCCGAGGTAATGACCCACACATTTTCCCAGCCCCCAGCAATGGTTAATAATCTTTGAGCGGTGCCTTGCAACAAGCTGACCCCCGTGCCATCCAAAGACAGAAACTGTTTGGGGCGATGTTTCCGACTCAGCGGCCAGAAGCGCTCGCCTTTGCCGCCAGCGAGAATGATGGGTACCAGGATCTTGGTCATATATTTGCGTTTAAAAGTTCTTGAATGGATTATATGCCAGCAGTCTGTCTAAATTCCGTGGATCAGACTACCAGAATAGAAGATCCAATAAAGATATAATAAGCACCTACCTGTCGAAAAACCTGGAATCGATGACTGTCTATCAACTTCTGGCTCCTGCTAAAATCAATTTCCACCTAGAAATCCTCGGTTTGCGCCCAGACAATTTTCATGAGCTGGCGATGGTGATGCAGTCGGTGGAGTTGGCCGATTTGGTGGAGGTTAAGAATGCTGTTGATGACCAGATTATTTTGCACTGCGATGTGCCAGAGGTGCCCCAAGATGAGACTAATTTGGCCTATCGGGCAGCGGCCTTGCTGCGGCAGCACTGTGGAGGACTAGATGGGGTGGAGATCACTTTGCACAAGCGGATTCCGATGGCGGCAGGGTTGGCTGGCGGTTCAGGGAATGCAGCGGCAGTGTTGGTGGGGTTGAATTTGCTATGGGATTTGGGTTTGAGCGTGGCAGAGTTGCAGTCGATCGGGGCAGAACTGGGTTCGGATGTGCCTTTTTGCATTAGTGGCGGCACCGCGATCGCTACTGGCAGAGGTGAAAAGATTACTAATATTTCGCCGCTGCAACAGGGGGCAGTGGTTTTAGGCAAGTATCGCAGTCTGAGCGTTTCGACTCCTTGGGCTTATGGAGCTTATCGCCAGCGGTTTGCTGATCGCTATGCGATGGGTGATGAGTTGGTGGCTAAATCCAGGGCTATTCATCAGATTAAGTTAATTCAGGCGATCGAGCAGCAAGATATCACTACAATCGGTCAACTGCTCTATAACGATCTAGAGAAGGTGGTATTGCCAGAATATCCTTTGGTCGCCCAGCTCAGAGCGGCTTTTGGTCAGACGAATAACTTGGGGGTAATGATGTCGGGTTCTGGGCCAACAGTGTTTGCTCTGGCCAAAGATTTAGAGGGGGCAGAGTCGATCGCGCAAGCAGTTCGCAAGCAAATCTCTGACCCAGATTTAGAGCTATTCGTCACTAGCATTTCTAGTCAAGGTGTACATTTACAGCCATAAGACTTCATCGAGATCAATGAATAGAATCAGCTTCACAGCCAACGATATTTAAAGATGCTCGAACCTGCTCGATCGGTGCTTTCCAAAGAGATGTCCAATCTACCCCAAACAAGCACTGCGCTGTTTTACCCATCATCCAGCCATCGGTCAGCGCCGTCATGTATTTATCAGCAACCTCGATATCATAAATCAACGACTTGAGGAGATTTTTGGTTAACAATGCCATCCAAAACCGCGATAGTTGTAGTTGTGCAATGCAAAATGCTTGCAACTTAATTTCTCCTAGCATGTTGGTTGAACTCCCCGTTACCACATGCCAAATATCGTGAGTTTCTCGGATGTGAATATCAATAAAGTCATATTCATTGTTCGCTAACGAAACTTTAAGGGGTTCGAGATGATTGCTTAGTAGGTGTTCAGCATAATGGTATCCCAAAGTGTTTGTGGGCAATTGATGTAAGGCCACCAAATCGACTGAGCAACTTCGGCACCGGTCATACCCAAACTCGAAGCAACTTCTGCATATTTATAGTAGGTTCCTTTGACATGCCACTGTGCCCAAGCCATCAGAAGCATTCCAGGAATCATTAGGAGTAAGTAGGTCATGGCTGCTGCTTCAGAAGCTGAAGATTGAAAGATTGGCAAAATGTTAGCATTTTGGTTGCCTGTGAGCTAGCAATGTTCATCCTTTTTTACCAATCGTATATTTTGATCTGTGTTTTAGCGATATGGGGAATGCAGCAAGAATCGGCATATTGGCGCTACTAATGTTGAGAAAGAGCCGTTAAACTGAAGGCTCAGTGAGTGACGCGGCTCACTAAATAGCTTGATTTCAGCATCATCCAGATTTCCCGAAATACAAAGTACCCATAGCTTTGTATGGCAGTTGTAGTGGCTTAATCACTAGCAGTTTAAAATATTCTTTTAAATACCCAAAATAATTTATCGTGAACGACGAAAACTTTCTTCGTGCGCCGCTGCCTGCTGCGCAAATAGACTTTTTAGGTATAGCAACAGCCGAGCCAATCTTGCCAGGACTAACAGCGCAGTCAGCTCCGATAGCTTTGCTTGCACCGGAGGTGATCGCGGCTCATGAGTATAGTGCTTTTCAACCACAATCAATATTGGCGACTGCTGTTAATTTACAAGCTAATCAGCAAGCTCGATCGATTACTGGTATCGACCAACTCAGCTCCGACCCACGGTTTGCCAATATCCACGGCCAATCTTGGACAATCGCAGTTATAGATACCGGCATTAATCCTCAGCACAGTTTCTTTGGGGCAGATGTAGATGGTAATGGAGTAGCCGATCGCATTGTTTATCAATACGATTTTGCTGATGGTGATACCAACGCCCGCGATGTAAATGGTCATGGCTCCCAGATCGCCAGCATCGTCGCTAGCCAAGATTTAGATTTGCCAGGAGTAGCACCGGCAGTCAATATTATTAGTCTTAAAGTATTTAATGATAGCGGCGAATCCGATTATCGCTACGTAAAACAGGCTTTAGATTGGGTTAATGCCAACGCCGATCGCTATCGGATTGCCACAGTATTAATGGCGCTGGGCGACAATCAGAGTAGCGCAACTATCGACAGCCAATATCAACTTGGCCAAACTTTGTCAGAGTTAGCCGATCAAGGCATTATCCCCATAGCTTCAGCAGGTAACAATTACTCACACTTAAATGGTCAATTTGGCCTTAGCTCTCCGGCTAATGATCCCAATGTAATCTCAGTAGGAGCTGTGTATAATGCCAACTTGGGCAAGCAAGAATATGCCAGCAATGCCATTGCCTTTAGTAGTGATGTTGATCGCATTGCGCCCTTTAGCCAGCGATCTCCCCAAACGCTGTTTGCACCGGGTGCAGCCATTACCGGAGCTGGGGCAACTGGTAACAATCTATTAACGCTACAAGGAACTAGTCAAGCAGCAGCCTATGTGGCTGGGGCAGCAGTAATTGCTCAGCAGCTAGCAAATAAATACTTAGGTCACTCTTTGACTGGTGCAGAATTTCAGCAATTATCTTTGTCTACTGGTGTCGAGATCCAAGATGGCGACAATGAAGACGACAATGTGATCAATACTGGTACTAATTTCCGCCGTTTAGATTTGTGGGCTTTGGCTAACAAGATTTGGGCAATGCGCAGTGATGATACTCAAACCCAATTGTCGATCGTCGCTAGCCAAAGCCTAGTTTGGGAAAGCGGCCAGACCGGGTCTTTTGTGGTAACTCGCACTGGCTATCTCAGTAACAATCTTAGCTTCAACTATCGCATCGGGGGCACGGCGAGTAGCGCCGATTATCAATCTTTGAGCGGCACCGCGACTTTCTTGGCAGGACAGAGTACTGCCAAGATTACAGTCACAGCGATCGATGATTTGATTGCCGAGAACGGCGAAACAGTCAAAATTAGTCTAGCCATAGGTAATGGCTATCAACTAACCAAAGACTATCAGGCAAGTTTGGCGATCGTTGATAACGACAGCATTGTGCGCGGATCTTTTTCCTTAGAATCAACGCTAGCCCCCTTCTCTACAATTATTCAGGAGGATAATGGGTCGATCTCTGCACAGATTATGCCAATAGTGATTGATAAAACAAGTCTATTCTTTGCTCCAATTGCCTCTACATTATTTACAACTACAGTAAAGCTAGATCTACAAAACAATTCGATCGCCTCAAATATCATTGAACGGATCAAACCTGAGAATATACCACAACCAGCAGAAACTCTCTCGATCGCCATAGACACCAAGTATGCAATTTTAGACATAGATTTCGCCGACGATTGGCTACCTACTGGGTTACTCGGCCTTTAACTAACATCAAAGCTCCCCCAAGATCCAAAAAATGTGTATCCAAGCTAAAATAGGAACTCCACAAAGCCAAACAATCATCTCAGGCGACAAGTATGGTCAGCACTCCTCCCGTTAAACTCGCAAAGGTAGAAGCCCTTAAACAGCGTAGCAACTACCTGCGAGAGCCTTTGGCCACTGAATTGCAGCAAGATACCACCCACTTCACAGAAGATGCAATTCAGATTCTGAAGTACCACGGCTCCTACCAACAAGATAATCGGGATAACCGGGTAAAAGGCAAAGAAAAAGATTATCAAATGATGCTGCGCACCCGCAATCCGGGCGGATTTGTTCCCCCTCAGCTCTATTTAGCGATGGATGAACTAGCCAGTGAATACGGCAACGAAACCATGCGGATCACTACCCGTCAAGGTTTTCAGCTTCATGGAGTGCTGAAAAAGAATCTGAAAGCTACGATTCACAAAATGGTGCAAAATCTTGGCTCTACCCTAGGAGCCTGCGGCGATGTGAATCGCAATATCATGGCTCCCCCCGCGCCATTTAAAAATAGCCCAGAGTATGGATATTGCTGGGAATATGCCGATAAGATTGCAGATTTGTTGGCTCCTCAAACCGGTGCCTACTACGAAATTTGGTTAGATGGCGAAAAGTCAGTCAGCGGCGAAGCTCCAGAGGTTATTGCGGCTAGAGCGAGCAACGGCAACGGCACCATTTTTCACGAAGGTGAAGAGCCAATTTATGGCGCTCAGTACATGCCCCGCAAGTTTAAGATTGCGGTGACAGTGCCTGGTGACAATTCGGTGGATCTGTTTTCTCAGGATGTGGGCTTGGTGGTGATCACCAATAATAAAGGCGAACTCCAAGGCTTCAATGTCTATGCTGGTGGTGGTTTAGGTCGTACCCACAATAAAGAAGAAACTTTTGCCCGCATCGCTGACCCGATCGGCTACGTGGCCAAAGCTGATATCTATACTTTAATCAAGGCGATCGTTTCTACCCAGCGGGATTATGGCGATCGAGAAAACCGTCGTCACTCCCGGATGAAGTACCTCATCAACGATTGGGGCGTGGCTAAGTTTACAGCCCAAGTAGAAAAGTATCTGGGTAAGAAAGTTGAGCCACTCAAACCATTGCCAGAGTTCCAATACATGGACTTTTTGGGTTGGCATGAGCAGGGCGATGGCAAACTGTTTTTGGGGATTTCGATCGAGAATGGTCGGGTTCATGATACTGCGACCCTCAAGTTGCGGACGGCTCTGCGGGAAGTGATTCAGAAATATCAGCTACCCATGCGCCTCACTCCTCATCAGAATGCGCTGATTCACGATATTGACCCAGTAGACAAAGCGGCGATCGATAAGATCCTCACTGATGCCAATGTGGTCACAGACCCTGACAAGATCGACAGCATTTTGCGGATGTCGATGGCTTGTCCAGCTTTGCCTACTTGTGGTTTGGCGGTGACAGAATCAGAGCGGGCGTTGCCAGATGTAAATGCCCGGATTCGATCGGTGCTCAAAGAAGTCGGTTTACCCGATGAGCAAATGGTGGTGCGGATGACGGGCTGCCCCAATGGTTGCGCTCGGCCTTATTTGGCAGAGTTAGCTTTTGTGGGTAGTTTTGCTGAGTCTTATCAGGTGTGGCTGGGTGGCGCGCCCAATCAAACTCGGTTGGCACAGCCTTACACCGAAAGGATGCACATTAATGACTTAGAGTCTTTCCTCAAGCCGATTTTTGCTCTGTTTAAACAAGATCGTCAAGAGGCCGAGAGCTTCGGTGATTTCTGCGATCGAACAGGCTTCGAGAAAATTCGCGCTGCTGTTGGATATTAATCAAACCCAGGCATCACATGGCTTTGATGGATGTCTCCGTAATTGATTACGGAGACATTTTTTTAGGCTAAAGCTGATAAGTAATATTTATCAAGAAAGTTGTAGGCATATACTCCAGACAACAAAATTAATGAATGCTGGAGAATATCATTTTCGTTTTGGTGGATCAACTCTGCGTAAAGCTGGTCGTTGATCTGGCGGTGTTCCCCGATCGAACACTCCCCTTGTGGGCGCTGCAACCGGTGCTTCCGTTTTAGTTTCTTTTACGGTGGCTTCTTTTACGGCTCGATGTTTCATAGTTAGCGCTACTCGTTTGAGAGCTTTGTCGATTTCCATGACTTTAACTTGGACTACTTGACCGACTTTGACAATTTCTTTGGGGTCACTAATGTAGCGATCGGCTAACTGCGATACATGCACCAAGCCATCTTGATGCACTCCAATATCTACAAAAGCGCCAAAGTTAGCGACGTTGGTCACGATGCCTTCAAGCTCCATACCCACTTCGAGGTCAGACATTTCTTTGATATCGGCGCTAAATGTGGCGTAGCGGAACTCAGAACGGGGGTCGCGTCCGGGTTTTTCTAACTCGTTAATGATGTCTCTTAAAGTTGGCTCACCGATCGCCTCAGTGATATAGCTACGCAGATTTTTCTTGAGTAGTTCGGCAATTTGGGTGGTTTGAGTCAGGGGTATTTTTTCAGCTTTAGCGATCGATTCCACCAATCCGTAGCTTTCAGGATGCACCGCAGTATTGTCTAAAGGGTTCTTGCCCGATCGAATCCGTAAAAATCCGGCGGCTTGTTCAAAGGCTTTTGGCCCGAGTTTTGGTACTTTGCGCAGGGCTTTGCGATCGACAAAAGCGCCATTTTCGTTGCGATAGGTCACAATATTCCCCGCGATAGCTGCGGTCACGCCAGAGACGGAGGTTAATAGCTCTTTGGATGCCGTGTTTAAATCTACGCCCACATAGTTCACGCAGCTTTCGACGGTTTCATCGAGCTGTTTTTTGAGTAGCTTTTGATCCACATCATGCTGATATTGACCTACGCCGATCGACTTGGGATCAATCTTCACCAGCTCAGCGAGAGGATCTTGGAGGCGGCGACCGATGCTGATGGCACCGCGCACGGTGATATCGAGTTCGGGGAATTCTTCGATCGCTACTTTGCTGGCGGAGTAAATAGACGCACCCGATTCGTTGACCATTACTTTGACAATTGGGCGATCGATCTTTTGGAGAACTGTAGCGACAAAATCATCGGTCTCGCGGCCAGCAGTACCATTGCCGATCGCTATTAGCTCAATTTGGTATTTTTCTAACAACTGGTATAAGCTAGCAGCAGCTTTTTCGGTTTGGCCAGTGTGGGGAAAAATTGCTTGATATTCTAAGAATTTGCCGGTGTGGTCTAAGACTGCTACCTTACAGCCACTGCGAAATCCGGGGTCGATCGCGCAGGTGGGTTTCATGCCAGCGGGGGCAGAGAGCAGCAGTTCCTTTAGATTGGCCGCAAAAGTTTGGATCGATTCTAGGTCGGCGGCTTGTTTTTTGATGCTGCGCACTTCGTTGATCAGAGAATTTTTGAGGAGTCGTTGCCAGGTGTCTTCGATCGTTTTACGATAGAAATCTCGTAAGGGCGCATCTTTACTGCGAATAATCCGACTTTGCAAATATTCTTGCACTACATCTTCATCACAGACGAGAGCGAAATCTAAAACTTCTTCTTGTTCGCCACGACAGAGGGCTAATAAGTTATGAGCAGCGATGTTCTTGACCCGGTTACTGTAGCTACGATACATCTCAAACTTAGTGCTGCCTTCCGGGTGGGCAGCTTTTATTTTAGAGACAAAGCTGCCGTTGTTGAGCAAGAATTCTCGCAGGTAAGCCCGGAATTCAGCAGTATCAGCGATTTCTTCCGCTAAAATATCGGATGCGCCTTGTAGAGCTTCGGTGGTGGTTTTGACTCCTTTAGCTTCGTCGATGTATTTGGCAGCAGCGGTTTCTAGTGATGCCGGGGCAGCGGTGGGCTGGTTTTGGGCTTTGAGCCACTGGGCTAAGGGTTCGAGTCCTTTTTCGCGGGCGATCATGGCCTTGGTGCGGCGCTTGGGTTTGTAGGGAAGGTAGAGATCTTCTAGTTCGGTTTTTTGCAGGCAGTTTTCAATTTGCTGACGGAGTTCGGGGGTGAGTTTGCCTTGTGATTCGATCGAGTCTAATATTACTTTTTGCCGATCGACCAGTTCGGTGAGGTAGGTAAATCGATCGCTCAGATCTCTTAGCTGAGTCTCATCCATAGTATCGGTGCGCTCTTTGCGGTAGCGGGCAATGAAGGGAACGGTGGCTCCTTCGGCAAAGAGTTCGAGAGCGGCCTGTACTTGGTGGGGGTGCAGGGAGAGTTCGGTGGCTAGTAGTTTGGGGATATCCATCGCGGTCTGGGGAGTGCTGTTAAGCTATTCTAACGCCGATTTGCAGAGATACTTGCCCTGTTGAGACATAATGTTAGTAAGAATTTTGGGAGGAAATCGTCAATGGTTCAGACCCCTATTAGACAAATCACTTTGGAGCAGTTTTTGGAATTACCAGAAACTAAGCCAGCCAGTGAGTATATTGATGGTCAAATTATTCAGAAGCTTATGCCTCAAGGCCATCACAGTATTATTCAGAGTGAATTAGCCGCTGAGATCATCTTGGTTTTGAAGCGTCAGGGTATCGCAGTGTCTTTTACAGAGTTGCGCTGTACTTTTGGGGGTAGATCGATTGTTCCAGACATAGCGGTGTTTGAAAAATCTCGGGTTCCGACGAATGCTGGGAAGATCGAAAACGTGTTTATAATCGCTCCTGATTGGACTATTGAGGTATTATCACCGGGGCAGAGTGCCAATAAGGTTTTGAAAAATATTAATCACTGTTTGGCACATGGAGCGCAGATGGGTTGGTTGATTGATCCGGGCGATCGATCGGTGGTAGTAAGCGTTTCTGGGTATAGTGCTGAGGTGGTGGATGAGCCTGAGGCTATTTTGCCGGTGCCGGGTTTTGCTGAGTCTTTAGAGATATCGATCAAGCAGATGTTTAACTGGTTAAACTTGGTATAGTTTGATTGCCTTTGGCGAAAGTGAATGGTATTGATTGATCGACGTTAAACTTGCTCTGGTCTTGAGGTTTTAAATTTATGGAATCTAATAAACGCAATGTTTTGGGCGGGGAGTTACAGTGCTGCTGTACGGCTCCAATGACGGGGTTTTATCGAGATGGGTTTTGTCGCACTGGGCCGATCGATGCAGGACGGCATGTAGTTTGTGCCGTGGTGACAGCGGAATTCTTAGTATATACCAAAGCAATGGGAAATGATTTGAGTACGCCCATTGAGGCTTATGGGTTTCCGGGGTTGCAGCCCGGAGATAAGTGGTGTTTGTGTGCGGTGCGTTGGCAAGAGGCCATGGAAGATGGGGTTGCGCCTTTGGTGGATTTGGCGGCTACCCATGAAAAGGCTTTAGAGTTTGTGGGCATCGATGTTTTACAAAAATATGGTGTTTCTGATCGAAAATTGGTGAATAATCCAGATTAATCTTTACCAACCAAGAACGCTGCACATTCCACATGGGCAGTCTGGGGGAAAAAGTCTACCGGTTGAATACCCTGCAACTCAAAGCGACCTGAATCTAATAACAGCTTCAAATCCCGCGCCAATGTAGAAGGCTTACAGCTAATGTATACCAACTGCTGAGGTGGTCTGCCGATCAGGTTTTCTAAAACTAGCCGATCGCAGCCCTGGCGCGGCGGATCCAACAGCACGATATCGGGGCGCTGCTCTAAATCAGTCATCAGCTCACCACAGTCTCCGGCCTCAAACAAAGCATTGGCAATACCGTTAATGCTGGCATTCCCTTTAGCCTGCTGTACCGAAGTTTCATGTACTTCAATCCCCAGCACCTGGCGCACCTTATTAGCTAGGGGCAGGGAGAAAGTCCCAATCCCGCAATAGGCATCCAGTAAAAATTCGTGGCCGGTGAGTTGGAGCCGATCGAGGATCACTTTCAGCATTACCTCAGCCTGCTCGGTATACACCTGGAAAAAAGTATCTGCCCCCAATCGCCACTGCAAATCAGCAAACTCTTCGGTTATATAGTCTCGACCAGCAATGATCCGAGTTTCTGCGCCAAATACCACATTGTTCTGGTTAGGCTGAGTATTTAAAGAAACCCCCACTACCCCAGGGTATTGAGTCAGCCATTCCTGCGCCTTCTCTGGCAAAGAATTGGGCATCTGCCCGCCGCTGGCTACTAAAGTAATCAAAATCTCGCCAGTGCGCCTGCCGATCCGCATCGAAAGATGCCGGAACTGCGCCACGTTGGTTAATCTTTCTGGATCGTAAATTAGCCATTCTTGGTCTATGATGTCTTGCTTGATGCCCGCCAATAAAGGATTCAAGCGCTGATCTTGGATCGGGCACTGATTGAGATTGACAATTTTGTGGCTGCCCTTTTGGTAATAGCCCGCTTTGACTTGACCAGTAGCCCCCACGCCCAAGGGATAAGTGACCTTGTTGCGATACCCTAAATCGGACTCTGCCCCAATAATTGGCAACACCAGCGCTGGATTGATGCCACCAATGCGCCGCATGGTTTGCATTACCTGGTTTTGTTTGGCGGCAAGCTGGGCTGCGTAGCTAATGTGTTGCAACTGACAGCCGCCGCATTTGTCGGCCACGATGCAGTTCGGACGGATGCGATCGGGAGAAGAAATCACTAAGTTCTGCAACTGCCCGTAACCATAATTTTTCTTGATCCGCACCAAGCGCACGTCTGCCCAGTCTCCGATCGCCGTATCGGGCACAAAAACCACATGGGAATCCACCCGCCCCACGCCTTCGCCTACGTCATTAATATCGGTAATTTCTAGCGTCAGCAAGGCTCCCTGCTGCCAATTATTCGGGGATTCTTCGGATGTCATAATATTTTGGCTGGCAGCAGCAGGAAGTGGAGATGTAGATTCTACTGCAAAATCAGCACGGGATCTGAAATTCATCGATCGATTCGGAATCTATGGGATTCATTGAAGGGTGGGTTTTTATTTGGATATTTTGTTGCTGTGCTTTGTTTACGGATAAACCCACCCCTACAATTCATAACCCACCCCGACAATTTATATTGATGGTTCGTGACGGACTGCCTTGTGTTAACTTCTGTTAACTGACTTCCTGGCCTGACCTGCCGGATGTTGAACAATGAGGTAAACTGCTAGGAGATCTTAAAAGTAAGTTTATATATTCAAAATTATGAGCGTAGTTAGCCAGGTTATTCTCAAAGCCGACGACGAATTGCGTTACCCCAGCAGCGGCGAGCTAAGAAATATTCAAGAATTTTTAAAGACTGGTGAACAGCGCTTGCGAATTGCAAACCTGTTGGCCGAAAGCGAAAAGAAAATTGTTGAGCAAGCCAGCAAAGAGCTGTGGAAGCTGCACCCCGACTATATCGCTCCCGGTGGCAACTCCTACCAAACCAAACAGCGGGCTCAGTGCCTGCGCGACTATGGTTGGTATTTACGCCTTGTCACCTACGGAGTTTTGGCCGGTGACAAAGACCCGATCGAAAACATTGGTATTGTGGGAGTCAAAGAAATGTACAACTCCTTGGGTGTACCAGTCCCTGGCATGGTCGATTCGATCGCCTGCCTCAAGGAAGCTTCTTTGAAACTATTGAGTAACGAAGATGCCGATGCCACTGCACCTTACTTCGACTACATCATTCAGGCCATGTCCTGAAATATTTGGGGATTCCCTCGCCAAAACACCCTCGCCCCAAAAATGCGGGGGTATTTTATTAGATACTGGTATCGATGAATTTCCAGAGACCGTGCATGTCCCATCAGAAATCTTTCTGGCATCGATCGCCTTTATGGATGTCTATCCCGATTACCCTATTGATTTATGGCACCTTCGGTTGGATTGGGTCATCCTCTTGGCAATTGCAACCCAGTCGCTTAATTATTCTATGCCTAATCACTATCTTGGTCGATCTAATCGCCGTTTCACCCTATCGACTATTAGAGATTTTATTTGCGGGCATTTTTGGTGCAAACATCCGCTCGTTACTAATTGTGATGGCTTGCGCCACCTTACTGGTCGTCATGTTTACCTGGCTGCCGATCGTCTATTATGCCACCCTGATGCTGGCCGCTAGCTTGCTAATGGCCATGGATTTAGCTAGCAAGGGCTGGGGGCGCTGGCAAAGCTTTATCGGCTTAATGGTTTGCCAGATCATCGGTTTGGGGATAGGTTTTGGTAGTAATATCGACTGGGTAAGAACCATGCAGTATCTACAGAGCCTTCCCCATTAATGAACCATTATCGACGCGAAAGTTTAGCTGTGGCGCAGCGGATTCTGATTGAGCTGTTGCGACGGCGGCGCAGTCTGATTTTGTGGACAATTTTTCCGCTGTCTTTGTTAGCGATCAACACGATGGTGATTAGCGATCGATTGCAACTGCCCGTTAGTGACACCCTCAGCCTAGTCGCACCCTCTGTTTTGGTGGGAGCAGCATTGTTTTTTAGCTGCTTGGGTGGCACGGTCGCTACCATTGTCGCCGAGCGTGAACAGTTGACCCTGAAGCGATTATTTTTATCGCCTCTAAGCGGCCTCTCCTACTTTTCTGGGATTTTTATTGCTCACAGCTTTATCGGCTTTGGTCAGGTATTTCTGGTCTATTTGGGAGTTGTACTCTGGGGTGGAAAATTTTCGGGCAATGTTTTTTTGGGAGCAGCAATTATCTTGCTGACGATCGTTTCTTACGTGGCCATGGGCTTTATTTTGAGCACTCAGCTAGCTCGTCGCACCGAAGACGTAAATTCGATCGTCGCTGCCTTTGGCATTCCATTGCTGATCTTGGGAGGAGCATTTTTTCCTACTCAGTTTTTTCCGAAAGCACTACTGCAACTTGCCGAGTTTAATCCCGTCTATCATATGAATGAGGCATTAGTCGGAGTCGGCAAAAATGGTGATTCTTTAGAAAAAATCGCCAAACATTTCAGCTTCATGTGCGGCTTTGCGGCCTTTACTTCTACCCTGGCTTGGTTAGCCTATAACCGGATGCTCGATCGAGAAAAAAGACTGTAATGTTAGAAATCCACCACTTGTGTAAAGCTTACGGCAAGCGCCAGGTACTCAACAACCTCAGCCTGCAAATTCCTCCCGGAGAAGTGTATGGTCTAATCGGCTCCAACGGAGCTGGTAAAACGACCACCATCAACATTCTCTGTAATTTGTTGCAGTTTGATAGCGGCAAGGTAGAAATTGCGGGCTGCAAAATTTCGGCAGAAACCAAAAAGCTGATCGGCGTGGTGCCCCAAGAAAACTTGATGTACAAGAATTTGACCTGCGCCGAAAACCTGAATTTCTTTGCCCGCATCTATGGTCTACCGGGAACAGAGCGCAAACAGCGAGTGCGAGAATGTTTGATTTTGGTGAATTTACTCGATCGAGCTAACTCGGTAGTCGAAAACCTGAGTGGCGGAATGCAGCGCCGCCTGAGTATGGCTCTGGCACTGGTGCATCATCCTAAGCTAGTGATCTTAGATGAACCTACCACTGGCTTAGATGTAGAAGCCCGCTATGAGATCTGGGAACTGATTCGGAATCTGCAACAGCAACAAATCACTGTTCTCTTAACCACCCACTTATTAGAAGAAGCTGAAAGACTCTGTCAACGCATCGGCATTTTGAAAAATGGCCACTTAATTGCTGAAGGTAGCATCGATCAACTCAGCACCGTGATGCCGGGACAAGAAGTGCTAATTATTAAGACCGAGCAAGAAGATCTGGCGATCGAGCTGGCCGAGCAACAGGGCTGGCAGCCGCGCCGCTACAGCAATGATTTAGCTTTTTGGTTGCCGAAGCATTACGACCTACAAGAAATTTTGGATGTTTTTACTGGGGTACAGATGGATGCAGTTTCTCGTCAGCCGGTCAGGTTGGAGCACATCTATTTGGAATTGACAGCGCAGCATCGCACCTTGCTCTAGACTTCGCTTGATGTTGAGTTCGACTCCGCTCACCCAACAGGTTGATTAGTTGGGTGAGCGGAGTC
>JAYSRP010000134.1:0-16000 GCA_043721015.1 Synechococcales cyanobacterium
ATACAGCACTTTCCTAAATCATGAAGTACAATAGCAGCAATTAGCAAACCAGTTTCTTAGATATGTGGCATCAACTAAATGTAGAGCAACCGCAATTAGTACATCGATCATCTCAGTGGTTCTTGGAGAAAATGTTTTTATGAAAGATTTAAGCTGCGACCACCAATGTTCAATTGGATTGAAATCTGGTGAGTAAGGAGAGATATTTATTACACTCGCACCAACTGACTCAATTATCGGCGTAACTTCATCTATCTTGTGAGCAGAAAGATTGTCCATCATCACAACTGCACCTGGCCATAATTGAGGAACTAAAATCTCTTCGATATATACTTTGAAAGCATTACTATCCATCGAATCATCCATTGTCATTACACCTAGCACTTTATCAATACTTATTGCCCCTATAACGGTGACTTTTTTACCTCGATAAAATGGTTTGAAATCATAGACTCTACTCCCTTTTTCACTGCGAGCATGATCACGCATACATCCAAGCAGTAAGCCCATTTCATCTAAAAAAACCATGTTTTTAGGATCTATATCTCTGATTTTTTCTCTGTATTCACATCTGAGTAATTGAACTCTGTCGGTAGCTGCCTGACTACTCCGAACCGTTTTTTTTTACGAGTTAAGTTTAGTTTCTGTAATTCTCTACACATCATGCTAGAACTGATTACTTGTCCATATAATTCTTGCCAATATTCACAGTACTCAGAAAGAGTCGCATCTGGATATTTTGCTACCAATTCAATAAGTTGAGCAGAAGAGTCTGCTAGCACAGCTTTCTTCTTTGTGCCTTGCTTACCGGGATTAACATGTCCTTCTTCTTTATACTGCTTCAGTATCTTCTGGATGAAAGCTTTTCCCACATCAAATTTTGCAGCCAGGTTCCTGATTGAAATATTTCCTTTTTGATAAGAATTGACTATTTTCTCTCTAAAATCAATAGAATATGGTTTCATGGTAATAATTTATTTGTCCTGCACTATTGTACTGCATATTATCGGAAAGTGCTGTATTCAGCTATTCACTGGTAATAATCGTGTCATTCAAGCAGCAATCACGCAAGGTAAGTTACTACAGCGTTAAGTATTCTGAAGAAAATACCCCTTAACGACTCCTAAATAGGCAAAGTCAACTGAATTAATGACCTGAAAACAAATTATGTAAAGTACTTGCCCTCTTGGGCTTGGTTTTATTTGACAATGAAATCCTCAAAAAGGATTCAAAAGCTGAAAGCCTTGCTATGAGGTGATCCCTTATTTGACTGGAAAGTCCTGACAACAGTTTCTAAGAAAAAACTTAATGCTATTGGGGAGAATCTTGATCGATTAGAATGGTTCGGCCTCCTCATCCACCGCGAAGAAGCAGGCATCACCTACTGGCAATACGCCGAACTCCAACAAACAGCATAATTCAGCCCAGATCTGAGTTAGAATTGGGTATCTTGGAAAAAGTGTTCATTAATATTTCTCTCTTGAGTGGAGACAAGTCATGCTTTACAACGTTTATGAAATTACTGGGCAGTATGCGATCGCTCCCAATAACGGACAAGAACTCTACGACCAAATTTTCCCCCGTCTTAGTGCAGGAGAAAGCATTGAGTTAAACTTTAGCAATGTTAATATTTTCGCCACTGCATTTTTCAACGTGGCCATGGGTCAACTGTTAAAAGATTTATCTCGCAGTGATTTGAACCGTCAAATACAAATTACTGGATTGAGTAGTGATGGTCAAAATATTCTGAGGCGAGTTATGGATAATTCTGAGCGTTATTATACCCAACCAAATTATAGACAAGCTGTTGATAGCGTAATGGAAGAATATGTGACTAACTGCTAGTAATGAGTATAAATCGTACCATTCGAGCTGACGTTGTTGATATTACAAATGACACACCCAAAAAAAGTGACATTTTTTTGGTTGATACTAACGTCTGGCTCTGGCAAGCTTATACAAATGCTAACTTTACAGCAAAAACTTATCAGCTTAGAGATTACCCAAACTACTTAGTTAATGTACTCAGGAAAGGTGGAACTCTTAGCTACTCAGTACTAGCACTAGCAGAAATAGCTAGTGTAATAGAAAGAATTGAAAAAGATATCTATAATCGAGATAGTGGTCTGGATTTAACGCTAAAAGAATATCGACATAATCTTCCTGATGAACGTCTAAAGGTTGTTACGGAAGTAAAATGGGCTTGGAGTCAAATAGAATCGATCGCCATATCTGCTGATCTAACTATTAATGATGAAGTTGCTAAAGCTGCCCTTACTCGTTTCCAATCCCAAGCAGTTGATGGCTACGATTTGCTGATACTTGAAGCAATCAGTCGCGCAGGTGCTGACCAAATCCGAATCATCACCGATGACATGGATTATGCAACTGTCCCAAATATTCAAATGTTCACCAGTAATCTTAATGTAATTCGATCGGCAAAGGCACAGCAAAAACTATTACGCCGTTAGAAATGAAAAATCTGACCATGAAATTAGATTTGATCGAGGCAACTCCAGCCATAGTTGACGAATTCAAATAACCAGGGAAGCAACACAACGGTTCGTTAGACAATCAGAGCTGTTAGAACATGATGATCATCGCCTATAATTGGGAGGGAATGGCTCAGTTCGATATGGGACATGATATTGTTTATTATCTTTGTTATCTAGAGGAAGATTTTTATGTGGGTTGAAAGCATTACTCTCAATAATATTAAGTGCTTCCAACAGCAAGAAATCAGTTTCATTCGTGATCCTAATGCTACTCAGCATCAAGAAAAACTTTATGATTGGGTGACTTTGCTAGGAGAGAATGGAGTTGGGAAAAGTACAATTCTCCAAGCATTAGCATTACTACTTGCTGGCCCTGAAGCTGCACTGGAACTACTACCTCGCCCTAATGGCTGGCTACAGAATCAAAATTCTCTTGGCTCTCTAAATATCACGCTGCGAAAAAATAGTCTAAACCAAAACGGTACGTCATCTTTTTCTTATTCTTACCTGGTGACTGGGACAAGATCAATGGAAGCGAATGGGAAAATTTATACAGAGCCTACCATTGTGGGAGGCTCGATGCCTTTACCTAGTCATCTTATAGGCTTTGCCGTTGGCTATGGTGCTTTTCGCCGACTTACTCGCTCCAATCAATTGATTATTCCAAGTTTAGAAGAACCTAGAAGATCGAGCAATTTTTTCACCCAATTCAACGAAGATACTTCCTTAAGTTCATTTGAACGCTGGATGGTTTATATAGATTATCGATTAGCTAAAAATAGTGAAGATCTACAAGCCCAAAAGATGAAAAGAATAGGAGAAGAAGCGATCAATAAACTGTTACCCGATAATATACATATTGCTGGAGTGACAGCAGAAGGTCTTATTGAGTTTTCTGTAGATGGTCAAATATTACCCAGTATTAGTTTATCTGATGGCTATCGAAGCGTGATCGCTCTTGCTGGAGATCTAATTTGGCGATTGATGCAAGCATTTCCTGATCTAGATGAACCCACAACAGCGCAGGGAGTAGTCTTGATTGATGAATTAGATATTCACCTGCATCCTTCTTGGCAACGAGAAATTGCCGGTTGGTTACAACAAGCATTTCCTAATATGCAGTTTTTTGTAGCGATACATAGCCCTTTAGTAGCCGCTGGTGCGGGCGAAAATGCTTTAACTCTCCATTTAGATATGATAGACAATCAGATACAGATCACCAAAATTCCTTATGAGGATCTAGCTGCTGGAGTCGATCGAACCCTCAAGAGTCCAGCTTTCGGCCTACAATCTACTTATTCACCACTAACGGAGTATAGAATTCAACGTTATCATGAATTGCACAGTAAGAATGATAGATTGAGTGAAGCAGAATTATCAGAATATGAACAACTTCAATTATTCATGAAAGAAGTTCGACCACTGGGTAATATTCCTGATCCAGCTAGTTTGGAAGCTCGTATGGATGCTTTTTTAGAAAAGCACTTGCCATGATTTCTGTAGTTAGAACAACACAACCCAAAGCACTACAAAAAAATGCTGATCGATGGTTGCTAAAGCTCCAAGGAATTTCTGGCAAGGCAAATTCAACAAAACAACAGATCGAAAATGCTCAAAGTAAGTATCGCCATGGCCAAGTTAAAGATGCTTTGGTGAAAATGTTTCATGGGAAATGCGCTTACTGCGAGAGCAAAATTACGGTTGTGACCTATGGGGCGATCGAGCATTTTCGGCCTAAAAGTACTCATGTTGATTTAACCTTTGCCTGGGAAAACCTGCTGCTAGCATGTGATCTTTGTAACGATGCCAACCATAAAGGAATACATTTTCCTCTCGATAGCCAAGGCCATCCTTTACTAATTGATCCCACCGATCCAGTCACCGAGCCTAGTCAACATCTACAATTTTCTTGGGATGCCGTTGCTGGACTAGCAAGTATCTATGGTCATGACCAGCGGGGCATCACTGTCGAAAACATCTTTGATCTCAATGGTGTTCGGGGACGTACCGAATTAATCGCTCATCGCAGTAAATATATTAAACGGCTGCTAGCCCTGCTGCGTTTGGCTCAGTCTGGTGATCAAGAAGCAATCGCTTTGCTCCAAGAAGCTAGTGAGCCTAGTGCAGAATACAGTGCTTTTGCGATCGCCCATATTCTTCCATACTTGCCTGTTTCAGGCCATTGATGTGGCAAAATATTGAAGTTCTTGCCAAAGCCACAGCTATGCCTCGATCGATCATTCTTCAGCAGCTACTTGACGGACACTCTCTATCTCAAGCCCAATCTACCGATTTAATGCAGGGCTGGTTAAACGGCGAAATTGCCCCGGCAACCTCTGGGGCAATCTTAATGGCCTTGCAAGCCAAAGGTCTATCGGCTGCCGAGTTAGCTGGCATGGCCAAGGTTTTGCAGGCTCCCAACACCAGCCATGCCTACCCGGTCATCGATA
This sequence comes from Synechococcales cyanobacterium, assembly GCA_043721015.1. Taxonomy (GTDB): domain Bacteria; phylum Cyanobacteriota; class Cyanobacteriia; order Cyanobacteriales; family Chamaesiphonaceae; genus JAAFHZ01. Next base: position 4,946 of record JAYSRP010000134.1, read on the forward strand.
CCTGTGGCACTGGTGGCGATGGCGCATCGACTTTTAATATTTCTACGGCAGTGGCCTTTGTGGCCGCAGCCGCCGGGATAAAAGTGGCCAAACATGGCAGTCGATCGAACTTTAGCGTCGGTTCAGCAGATGTATTGGAATCGATCGGGGTTAATCTCCAGGCTCCTCCAGAAAAAGTGAAAGCGGCTTTAGAAGAAGTGGGTATCACTTTTTTGTTTGCTCAAGGCTGGCACCCAGCCATGAAAGCCGTGGCCCCTCTGCGTCAAGAGCTGAAAGTACGCACTGTATTCAACTTATTAGGCCCGCTGATAAATCCGTTGCGTCCCACGGGTCAGGTGGTAGGAGTCTTTGATGCCAAATTGATTGGGGTGGTTGCTGAGGCTTTGGGGATGTTGGGAGTGCAGCAGGCGATCGTGTTACATGGGCGCGAAAAGCTGGACGAAGCGGGCTTAGGAGATGCCACCGATCTGGGGATTTTGAGTAATGGGGTGGTGCGATCGACGGTTTTATCACCGATAGAACTTGGCCTTGAGCCTACGCCACTATCGGCTTTGTTGGGTGGTGATGTAGCGATGAATGCCGAAATTTTACGAGAGGTGCTACAGGGGCGAGGCACTCAGCCCCAAAAAGATGCCGTGGCACTCAATACTAGTTTGGCTCTACAGGTGGCTGGGGTGGTGCCGATCAAAGATCACGCTGCTGGATTACTGTTGGCTCGAGAGGTTTTGGCTAGTGGTGCATCTTGGCAAAAGCTAGAGAGCTTGATGCAGTTTTTGCATTAAATGAATGGTGATAGAATAAAGTAGATTAATGAAGATATCGTGACCATGGTTCAAGCTATTATCCAAAGTCAGTCGTTAACCTACGAAGAATTTCTGAGGCAGTTTGGTGATGAAGATCGCTATGAACTTATTGATGGAGAGTTAGTTGATTTGGAACCAACTGGTAAGCACGAGCAGGTAGCTGCCTTTATTTTACGAAAACTCAATGCCGAAATCGATCGGCTCGATCTATCTTGGTTTACGCCCACCCGCTGCTTACTAAAACATCCTACTCCTGGGGTAGCTTTTCGCCCTGATGTAATTGTTTTAGATCAAGACAAGCTAGATGAGGAACCACTTTGGCGAAAAGAGCCAACAGTTACACTGGGTAGTTCAATTAAGCTAGTAGTAGAAGTAACTAGCAGTAATTGGCAAAATGACTACGCCCGCAAAGCAGAAGACTACGCTGAAATGGGAATTCAGGAGTTTTGGATTGTGGACTATTTGGGGTTTGGCGGGAAATCCTATATCGGGTATCCCAAGCAACCAACCTTCTCGATCTACGAACTAGATGATCTTCGGCTAATTTATCAGTCGCCCAGACTATATCGAAGCTCTGAGATGATCGAATCTGTGGCTTTTCCTAATTTACAATTAACAGCAGAGCAGGTTTTTCGCTCTGGGTGCTAAGAAATTGACAAGCTTATTCTGGCAGATGCCCAAGTAACCAGTTGGCCGCAGTCGCCCGCCGGGTTTCGGCGGGGCCGAATTCGCCAATTTTGTATCCTTTAAAGCCGAGTTTTTCTTTGAGTAATTGTTTGTTTTCAGCAGGAATCGATCGGGTTAATTTCACACTTGCTGGGCGACCGGCAATAAAATCTGGTGGCTGAGGATAATCGGCGAGCCATTCTGCTGATGCCAAAGAGGTATCCCAGAGCTGCGTTGTTTTATCAAATCGATATCCTAATGCTTGCCACAAGAGCTGGTTAATCACCATATCGGAGATTTCTTTATTTAAGATTGCCCAAATGGTATCGGTATTTAAAGCTGGTAACGGTGGCCAATTTAAGCTGCCGTAGTCTATAGGCTGATCGGGATCTAGAGGCATAAAAATTCTGACAAATCACAGTCAAATTTTACCGCCAAAAGGTCTGTGCTGGTTTTGCCCAGTTCCCTTGGCTTTCCCCATGATGGCCTGATATGATAGACCACATCTATTAAAAACTACTTAAATTAACCATGGTTCTGACACTCGGTTGGGTATCTCTCTTTGTTCTTTTCACCTTCTCCATCTCCATGGTGGTTTGGGGTCGGAACGGTTTCTAAGGCGCTTTGGCCTCAGTCGGATTCGACTGGGGCACCGAGCCATTCACTGGCGTTAGCTTCTCTAGCAAAATTAACGAATCCATTACGTCCTTAACAATCGGAGCAGCCACCGTTCCCCCAAAAGCTTCACCTTGGGAACCGCTCTGCGGCTCATCCATAGCAGCAAACACCACATAGCGATGCTTGCTGTTCACTGGCAGCACCCCAATAAAGCTAGTGATTTTGGCATTCTTCTGATAACCACCGCCACTAGAAGCTTTCTGAGCCGTCCCAGTCTTGCCCGCAACCTCGAAGCCACCGACCTTGGCATTAGCGCCGGTACCTTTTTCTACTACCGACTGCATCATTTTCAATACCGCTTCACTAGTTTCTGGCGAGAAAATCTGACGAGGGGCTGGTCTTTCTTCAGCATTCCGGCGGATCCCATTGCTGTCAAACAATCCTTCTACCACATAGGGTCGCACTAACTTACCGCCATTAGCTAACGCCCCAGTCATAGTCACCAACTGGATCGGAGTCATCGATAGACCCTGACCAAAGGCCGTGGTAGCCGGTTCGATCGGTGATTTTAAAAACTCATTGCGATTTTTGAGCGTTCCCTGTGCTTCAAATGGCACATCAATACCTACCTTGTGGCCTAACTCCAACCTTTCCAACCAGCTATAGTACACGTCTGGCTTCAGCCGACTCATCATTTCTACCATTCCCACGTTGCTAGAATACTGTAAGACCTGAGAAGCATCGATCGAGCCATGGCCTTTTTTATCGGAGTTGCGGATGGTATGGATGCCCACGGTCACAGCCCCGCCATCATTGAATAGAGTTTGAGGAGTAATTGCCTTATTTTCCAGGGCGATCGCCACATTTAAAGGCTTAAAAGTAGAACCTGGCTCATACAGATCGGCCACAGCCCAGTTGCGGAACATGGCAGGCGGGTATTCATTGTATTTATTGGGGTTAAAAGTTGGCTCCACCACCATCGCCCGAATAGCTCCAGTATCGGCATCCATCACAATTACGGTGCCGCGCTTGCCTTTCCACTTAGCTCGCTGATTGCGCAGGGCTTTGCGGGCCACTCGCTGCAAACGCATATCTAAAGTGAGCTTGAGCTTCAAGTCATCACTGCGCAAAAAATCTTCGGTCACATAGTCGGGCAAAATGCCCCCGTTAGCCGATCGACTAAAGTGAAACTCTCGCACTTCGCGCTTCAGCAACTGCTGCTGACTTCGCTCAACCCCGGCCTGAGCGTTATAACTCAGGTCTACATAGCCCAACACTTCTGCGGCCATGTCTTCTTGAGGATAAATCCGCCGATAGTCTTGCATCGATTGCTGAATTTCTAACCCGTCATTTTTTAGAGCCACAACGCGATCGCGCACTTCTTGAGTAAGCCGATTTCCCAGCAAAATACCGCTGGCCTGTTTTTCAAACTTGGCCAGTAGCACAGCCCGACTCATCTGCAAAATCGGTGCTAAAGCCTCGGCAGTCTCTGTTTTACTGATCGCCGTCTTATCTTGCTTAAACAGCTTAGGATGAGCATAAATGGTATAACTGGGCTGGTCAGCCGCCATCACATCGCCATATCGATCGACAATTGGCCGCCGGGGCACAAAAGGTCGCTGAGAGGTTTGCTGACGACTTTGGGCAATGCGCTGTAAGTTTGCCCCCTCCACGATTTGGATAGTAAACAGCTTAATCATCAGACCCAAAGCGGCAAACACCAGTAGCCCCCACACCAGCAATAGGCGGTTGGTCAAGGCTTGGGTAGTACTCGATCGCTGTCTGGTGCCGGATTTTTTGCCCGAAGATCGGCTAGTCATGGTTCTGTTCCTAGTAGCCTACTATGGTCGAAATTTCTGGGGTAGCAGGAGCCGTTTTACGGCTGGCTGGCTTATTAGTTGGTGCAGCAACATCGGTGATGGGCACAAATACGGCCCGACTAGGTGATGGATCGATCGTGCCACTGCTGTCTTTTTCAGCTAATTCAGCGGCTTGGTTCCGCAAGCGGGCGTTGATAATAGCCTGCTGACTTTCTTGATTGCGCAGCTTTTGTAATTGACGGTGATTAGTTTGCCACTGGTCTTGGGTGTATACCATGTAACCATAGGCTACAAAAGACATCATCGCCATGCCCAAAAACAAATAGCGAGCACCAGATTCTAGTCGATCAATCAAGCCTACCCACCGCAACAAATTTAGGGGCTGGCGAGATTTACTACCCTTTTTCTCGGGTTTTGGCTGCGAAACCACCACTTGCTCGGCATCGAAAGTATCCATAGATTAAGGCATGGTAGATCGGTTTTTCCTGAATCATCAAATGATAGCATTGACATTGATTGCCTATCGATTGCTTTTGGTGCAACCGGCTAAGCTATCTGCCAACATTTCTACAATATCGAGAATATGCTCGGGTGAGATTTATGCAGTTAATATCTTTTTTATTACGCAGTCTAGTCGGATTAGGATTAATTTCGATCACTGCTACTCCGGCTTTTTCTCTGCCACCTGCTAGTGACCTGCCTGAGGAATATTTGCGGGCACAGATCATTTTAGAAGCCCGGTCGCCCCAAGACGGCGAAGTGATAGCGGCAGGAGAATATGCTGACCTCGTGGCCAGTAATGAAAAAGCAGAAGCCGATCGAGTAGCGCGATTGGTGTTTATTGATCGGTATGAGAAATTACCCGATCGAACACCCACAACGTCTGAAGAAATATATCGCGGTCGCAATCCCTATAGCCGCACTCCGCCAAAAGAACTAGCCGTTCGTAAAAATACCCCCCGTGAACTAGTGTTTTTACTGCGGGTGCGCAAGATATTTTCTACTTTCGGTCTACAGATTAATTTGAAATAGTCCTAATGGCCAATACCTAAGCAATTTGGGGTGATCTGGAGGTTACAATCCAAGCTACATTTAAGCTTGGAGATTAAATTTCTTGAAGATATTTAAACAAAAATTTACTCGGTCAATCTCCACACACCATCATTAGGTAGCCTATATGTCCCTTACCATCTCATCGGATCGCATCGATCGAATTGTCAGCAACCAGCATCAGAATCCTTTTGAGGTGCTGGGACCGCACCAAATTGAGTTAGAGGGCAAAAAGGTTTGGGTAGTGCGAGTCTATCAACCCAATGCTAGTAAGGTGACATTGCTGCTGCCAGAAGAACGGCAAGAATATCCAATGACGGCGGAGCATCATCCCAATTTTTTTGAATGTACATTGTCAGTCCAAGAACTAAATAATTACCAGCTTAAAATCATCGAAGGCGATCAAGAAAGAGTAATTTATGATCCTTATGCTTTTCCTTCGCCAGCTTTGACCGAATTTGATATTCATCTATTTTCAGAGGGCAACCACCAGCATATCTACGAAAAAATGGGCGCTCATTTGGGTGAGCAGGCCGGAGTAGCTGGCGTGTATTTTGCGCTCTGGGCACCTAACGCCCGGAATATTTCGGTGCTGGGTGACTTTAACAACTGGGATGGCCGCCTGCATCAGATGGCCTTGGGGGGCAACGGTACTTGGACTTTATTTATTCCTGGTTTGAAAGTAGGCACAGCTTACAAGTATGAAGTAAAAAACCAAGATGGCCACGCCTACGAAAAATCTGACCCCTATGGGTTTCAGCAAGAAGTGCGCCCCAAAACCGCTTCGATCGTCACTGACCTAACCAGCTACCAATGGCAAGATACTGACTGGCTCGATCGCCGTCGCCATAATGACACCTTGGCCCAGCCAATTTCGGTCTACGAATGCCATTTGGGTTCTTGGTTACACGAAGGGGCTGATGTGCCCGCCACCTTACCTGATGGTTCTCAAGAATCTACCGTGGTGGTGTCCGAGAATAAGCCAGGGGCGAGATTTTTAACTTACCGAGAATTAGCCGATCGATTAATTCCCTATGTGCAAGAGCTAGGCTTTACTCATATTGAACTTTTACCAGTAGCCGAGCATCCTTTTGATGGCTCCTGGGGTTATCAGGTAACAGGCTACTATGCGGCGACTTCCCGCTATGGTTCGCCCCAAGACCTGATGTATTTTATTGACAAGTGCCACCAAGCCAATATTGGGGTACTGGTAGACTGGGTGCCCGGTCACTTCCCCAAAGATGGTCATGGTTTGGCTTTCTTTGATGGCTCTCATTTATATGAGCACGCCGACCCCCGCAAAGGCGAGCACAAAGAATGGGGCACTTTGGTCTTTAACTATGGCCGCAACGAGGTGCGCAACTTTTTGACTGCCAACGCCGTATTTTGGTTTGATAAATATCACATCGACGGTATTCGGGTCGATGCAGTAGCCTCGATGCTGTATTTGGATTATTGCCGCGAAGATGGCGAATGGTTAAAGAACCAGTATGGTGGCCGCGAAAATATTGAAGCTGCCGATTTTTTACGTCAGGTCAACCACTTAATTTTTAGTAACTTCCCCGGAGCCTTAAGCATTGCCGAAGAATCGACTTCTTGGCCAATGGTCTCTTGGCCAACCTACGTGGGCGGTTTAGGTTTCAACCTAAAGTGGAACATGGGTTGGATGCACGACATGCTGGACTATTTTGAGATGGATCCTTGGTTCCGGCAGTTCCACCAAAATCATTTAACTTTTAGCATGTGGTATAACCACAGCGAAAACTTTATGCTGGCGCTGTCTCACGATGAAGTAGTGCATGGCAAGAGTAGTATCTTGAATAAAATGCCCGGTGATGACTGGCAGAAATTTGCCAACACGCGCTGTTTAATGGCTTTCATGATTGCCCATCCCGGCAAAAAGACCCTGTTTATGGGGATGGAATTTGGTCAGCGCAGCGAGTGGAATGTGTGGAACGATCTGGAGTGGCCGCTGCTGCAACACGAGCCACATCAACAGCTTAAAGATTTCTTAGCTGCCGCTCATCGGCTATATCGCAGCGAGCCAGCTCTATACAGTCAAGACTTTGATGAAGCTGGCTTTCAGTGGATTGACTGCAACGATAATAACCATAGCGTGATCTCATTCTTGCGGCGGGCTAAAGGCAGCGATGAGTTTGTGGTAGTGGTCTGTAACTTTACTCCCCAACCCCAGAGCAACTATCGAGTGGGTGTGCCGGTACACGGCTTCTATGAAGAGATCTTTAACAGTGATGCGGGCGTTTATGGTGGCAGCAATATGGGCAACATGGGCGGTAAATGGGCCGATGAATGGTCGATCCATAACCAGCCCTGCTCGATCGATCTCTGTCTACCGCCCTTAGGCGTAATTGTCCTAAAACTAGGTCAAGCCAGAGCCAACTAAGAGGGTTTCCCCGCCTGCTGACGTTCCCACAGGCGGATGGCTCCTTGAGCAGCAGAGTACATCGGCGATTTGCTAGGCATTAACTTAGCCACATCGATCGCCTGTCTTAAATCTCCCTTTATGGCATAAGTATTAGCAATTTGGTAAATAGACTTTGACCATTTCTCTATTTCCCGTTGAGCTTCGGCGTATTGCGGACTGTTCGGTAGAATTTCTTGACCCAGAGCGATCGCTCGCACATAAGAATCTGGGTTATCGGCGATTACCAGCTTGCGAGCTTTTTCTAGTAGATCTTCTGGAGATTTGGTGCTAAAAATATTGGATGGGGTAACTGCTGAGGGAGCATAAGGGGTAATAGACTCACTGCTACTAGTTTTGCCAGATTCTACTTTGACTGATTCTCCGGTAGATGATTTGAGCGATTTATCTTGCCGACCAATATTTGCAAAAATTACCCCCATAGCGATCGAAGTGCCTACCAAGCCGATCGAGATAGACATTAGCCGCGATTTAGGGCGAGGACGCTTGGTGGCAGTTGGCTGATAAGGTACGATCGCCGACTTGCTAGTAGACGGAGCGATCGGTCTGGCCGGACGAGCTGGTTCGAGTCCTCCACCTACAATCCCCGATTGACTGCTGCCGGGATGAAAAATATCAGATTGACGAGGGGTGAGCTGGGTGGTCGCAAAAAAACCCGAAGCTTCAGCTTCAGCCGCAAATAAAGGGCTAAACACCCTACCAGTATTGGGTAAAATAGCCCAGGGGTTTTGCACCGGCTGCCAATGGTGCTCACTTAACTCTGGCACCCGACTGCTGAAATATTCTTGCAGTTTACTGAGCGATAGATTGGGCTGAGAACGGAGGGCTTCTAGACACACCGCTGTAAAAATGCCCTGTTTGAGACCCATGGCCTCATGAGAAAACTCGGTAGCTTGGCAAGAAAGAAACGTGGGTATCTCAAATTCTTTGGCCAGTGCGGCTGCTTCTTGACCAAAGCCCCGCCCGTTAACTCCCCGATTGGCATCTAAAAAAAACATTGCTTCCAGTCCCGGAGCACTAAACAGCCGGTAGAGAGAAGCCAAAGATATGCCGGTTTGATCTGGATTTTGGGGGTCGCCGTCGATCGGCATTAGATATTCTTTGCCATTACTGCTCAGTCCGTAGCCACTAAAAAAGAAGCAAACCGGTTCACCTGGTTGTAAAACATCCCAGCAAAAATGCTCTAGCCAGCGTTGAATATTTTGCCGATGAGGGAATGTAGAGTAGCCATTGATACTCGCAGAGTTATCAGTCATTAGCAAGCAGCGCTCCGCAGTCCAGCCACTACTCTGCTGAAAAAACTGATCCATCGCCTGCCCGTCGGCGCTGGCAAAGTTCAACGGCTGAAAAAGCTGATATCGATCAATGCCGATCGCAATAGAAGCGTATGGAGCCATGAAGGAACCTGCTAAACTCCTCTATTACTATAGAACCTACCTGGAAAATGTGACCAAGACAAATGGCTAATATTTGTTGCTAAGCCGGAGAATTGTGCCAAATAGATATTTAAAGAGAACAAATCTATATGGGTTTGTGATACCGATCGGTATTTTGATAGTGAGAGTGGGAATCATGTGATTAGACTGTTTCGATAGCTCCGCTCACACCTACAGTGATCGAGGACTGTAGATTGGTTCAATCAAGACAAACAGTCGTTGTCATACTCGTCAATATCTACCAAGCAATGGACTCTGTAATTTCCGCCGCTCAGCCAGCAATAGACCAGTTGACTCCAGTCAAAGCCATCGAAAGCTTAGCCCAAAGTGCGGCTAATGGTTTCTTGATTGTCACCTGTGAGGGAGTCAATTGGTATATCTATTTTATTGAAGGCAAAATCTTTTATGCCAATCACTCATTAGATCCCTTTGAACGACTGGAGTTGAATCTGCGGCGGACTGCCAAACAAAATGGCATCGAGCTAGATCAGCAGCTCTATTTAGACTTACGAGATCATTTTGCCAATATTAAGGTAGAAAGCTTTTATCCTAGCTCCGATTATCAGGCGCTGTGCTCCTTAGTCGCCGAAAATAGACTTACCCAAGCTCAGGCTATTGGCATTGTACAAAGCCTGACTAAAGAAGCCCTCCGCAGCTTCTTGCTGTTAAAAAAATTCACGGCTAGGTTCGTCGAAAAAACTACCGATACAACTATTCTGTGGTCTACCAACTTTTTGTTAAAAATCAAAGAGTGCCAAGACGAAAATGATGCTTGGAAAGCATTAGGCCCAGCAATCACCAGCCCTCATCAGCGTCCTTATTTGATCAATGGCGGAGTTGGGATGGCTCCAGAAGCTCGAACAAGACTAAATAAAATTTTGGTAGGCTTCGATTTTCAACAGCTCTCGTTGGTGATTAATCAAGACAGCTTAGATATTGCCAAGAGCTTACACAAGCTGTTGCAATCTGGGATTGTGGGTCTATGGGAACCGCGCCCACCGCTAGATCGTTTACCCAAGACCTATACCTCAGATGCGTCTTCGGTCAAAAGTACTGTTCCAGTCACAGATAGTTTTGGCGGCACAACTGTGCCCCTACCACCCAATATTGAAGCACCTGCCAAGGTCTATAAAATTGTCTGCATCGACGATAGTCCAACGGTCTTACGAGAAATGGATCGCTTTTTAGATAGCGATGTATTCCAAATTTTCCCGATCGTCGATTCGGCTACCGCCCTGATGAAAATCATGCGGATTGCTCCAGACATTATTTTGATGGATGTGGGAATGCCAAACATTGATGGATACAAACTTTGTTCGATGCTGCGTCGCAACTCCATGTTCAAAAAAGTGCCAATCATTATGGTCACAGGTAACACCGGCTTAATCGATCGAGCCAAAGCCAAAATGTCGGGCTGTACCGACTATATGACCAAACCCTTTACCCAGGCGAGTTTAATCGAAATGGTTTTCAAACACATTTTGGACTAATCTCTGAAGATTTTCCCCTCAGACCTTTCTGAGCATTCTTAAGTTACGCGCTAACAAACAATATTGATTTAGAGTAAATTATTCGTCATGGTAAAAGTTTTAGTCGTCGAAGACACCCCAGCTCAAATGGATTTGATCAAGCTCTACCTTCATGAAGGTGGCTATATCGTCCTTACCGCCAACAATGCTAAAGATGGCTTGGCAATATTAGATAAAGAGAAGCCCGATGTAGTGATTACTGATGTAGTGATGGAAGGCATGAATGGCTTTGAAATGTGTCGGGCTATTAAAAAGAACCCCGATACACAAAAAGTGCCCGTAATTGCCTGTACTTCTCGCAACACCGACCTCGATCGAATGTGGGGCATGAAGCAGGGCGTAGATGCCTATATCGGCAAGCCTTTCACTAGCGAAGAACTAGTGAGAGCCGTGCGATCGGTAGCAGGTTAAATCGATGAACGCCAATGTTTTAGAAATAATTCAACAGGGTGTCGAGGAGCAAAAAAAGCTGGGGGCAGCCTATCTGCGCCTCCAAATCGCTCCTAATACTACCGCAGCAGTTGCGATGCAGGCCGCTCGCGCCGCTCTAGTAGTGAATGTCGATCGTCTCACCCCCCTGCCCAATATGCCCAGCTATGTAATTGGACTGTTGGCTCACCGCAGCCGAGTGCTATGGGCATTGGATTTGGCTAAAATTTTGGGCTGTCCACCAGTAGATCTACGTCGATC